>SKOF01000153.1 GCA_007120155.1 Thioalkalivibrio sp.
GAGCACCTTCTTGAGCGCATGAAACACCTCGGCACCATAGCGCACGGCCTCGGCGATGGAATCGGCGCCCACCGGCAGGATCATGAACTCCTGCATATCCACGCTGTTGTCGGCGTGGGCCCCGCCGTTGACGATGTTCATCATGGGCACGGGCAGGGTCACCGCTTCCTCGCCGCCCAGGTGACGGTAGAGGGCCTGCCCGGCGTCGGCGGCGTTGGCGTGTGCAGTGGCCATGGAGACCGCCAGCAGGGCGTTGGCACCCAGACGGCTCTTGCTGGGTGTGCCGTCCAGTTCGATCATGCGTTCATCCACGGCCGCGAGATGGGTGGCCTTCATGCCCAGCAACGCCTCGCGGATTTCCCCGTTTACATGGGCGACGGCCTTGCGCACACCCTTGCCCCCGTACCGCGCATCGCCGTCACGCAGCTCGATGGCCTCCCGTGCGCCGGTGGAGGCGCCGGACGGCACCGCCGCCCGGCCACGGGCGCCGGAAGCCAGGGTGACTTCGGCCTCCACGGTGGGGTTGCCGCGGGAATCAATGATCTCGCGGCCGTGAATGTCGACGATCTCGGACATGGTCGGTGAATCCTCTGGATCTTCAGGTTTGGTATCTGATTATGAACGGACAGGATGAACAGGATTTACAGGATTCCAAGAGCCGTTCTTGTAATCATGTAAATCCTGTCTGAACTTTCTATGGTTCTTACATTCTGTGAATCCTGTTCATCCTGTCCATTTCATTTGTTCAAGAAACTTGACTCGATGAAACCCTGGCGCTTGACGGTGTCGTCCAGGGTCTTGAGCGTGACCAGCAATTCTTCCATCATCGGCAACGGCCAGGCGTTGGGGCCGTCGGAGAGCGCCTTTTCCGGATCGGGATGGGTCTCCATGAACAGGCCCGCGACGCCCGAGGCCACCGCTGCCCGGGCCAGCACGGGAACGAACTCCCGCTGGCCGCCGGAACTGGTACCCCGCCCCCCGGGCTGCTGTACGGAATGGGTGGCGTCGAACACCACGGGACAGCCGGTCTCACGCATCACCGCCAGCCCGCGCATATCGGAAACCAGGGTGTTGTAGCCGAAGGACACTCCGCGCTCGCAGACCATGATCTGTTCATTGCCCGTCTCCCGCGCCTTGTCCACTACGTTGGCCATGTCCCAGGGGGCCAGGAACTGGCCCTTCTTGATATTGACGGGCCGGCCCTGACGGGCCACGTTCTGGATGAAATTGGTCTGGCGACAGAGAAATGCCGGCGTCTGCAGTACATCCACCACGGAGGCCACTTCCTCAAGGGGCGTGTCCTCGTGCACGTCGGTGAGCACCGGCACGCCGATCTGCTGCTTCACGGCCTCCAGGATGCGCAGCCCCTCTTCCAGCCCAAGGCCGCGGAAGCTCCTGGTGGAGGAGCGGTTGGCCTTGTCGAAGGAGGACTTGTAGATGAAGGGAATGCCCGCCCGGTCGGTGATCTCCTTGAGCCGGCCGGCAGTCTCCAGGGCAAGCTGCTCGCTTTCGATCACGCAGGGACCGGAAATGAGAAACACCGGGTGATCGAGACCCGCCTGGAAATGACACAATTTCATGGATTCAGTCGCTCTTGGTCTGGGTCTTCTCGTGCTGGGCGCGCGCAGCACGGATGAACCCGGCAAACAGGGGGTGTCCATCCCGGGGCGTGGAGGTGAACTCCGGGTGGAACTGGCAACCCAGGAACCAGGGATGGTCATTGAGCTCCACCACTTCCACGAGGGTGCCGTCGGCGGAGCGGCCGGAGATCACCAGGCCTGCCGCGCTCAGGGTGTCCAGGTAACCGTTGTTGAACTCGTAACGGTGGCGGTGGCGCTCGGTAATATCGTCGCGTCCGTAGCACCGGTGCGCCAGGGTGCCCGGCGTCAGGTGGCAGACCTGTCCGCCAAGGCGCATGGTACCGCCCAGATCGGAATCCTCCGTGCGCTGCTCGAGCCGGCCGTCGCGATCCTTCCATTCCGTGATGAGCGCGATCACCGGATGCGGGGTATGGGGCCGGAACTCGGTGCTGTGCGCATCGTCAAGCCCTGCCACATGGCGCGCGAACTCGATCACCGCCACCTGCATGCCCAGGCAGATGCCCAGGTAGGGGATGCCGTTCTCCCGAGCGTGGCGTACCGCGGCAATCTTGCCCTCCACGCCACGCTCGCCGAAACCGCCCGGCACCAGGATGGCATCCAGTCCGTCGAGACAGGCGGTGCCCTCGTTCTCGATCTTCTCGGAATCCACGTAACGGATATTGACCTTGGTGCCGGTATGGATGCCCGCGTGTGTCAGGGCCTCGTTGAGCGACTTGTACGACTCGGTGAGATCCACGTACTTGCCCACCATCCCGACGGTGACCTCAGACTCCGGAAACTCCATGGCGTTGACCACATGCTTCCAGTCGGAGAGATCGGCGGACGGGGCCTCGATGTGCAGCTTGCGCAGGACGATCTCGTCCAGCTTCTGGGCGTGCAGCCACAGGGGAATCTTGTAGATGTTGTCCACATCCACCGCGGAGATGACCGCCTTCTCCTCCACGTTGGTGAACAGGGCGATCTTGCGCCGTTCGCCTTCCGGAAGTGGCTGATTGGCGCGGCACAGCAGCACGTCCGGCTGGATACCGATGGAACGCAGTTCCTTGACCGAGTGCTGGGTCGGCTTGGTCTTGATCTCGCCGGCCGCGGCGATGTAGGGCACCAGGGTCAGGTGGATGAACAGTGCATTCTCGTGACCCATCTCCACACCCATCTGGCGGATGGCTTCCAGGAACGGCAGGGACTCGATGTCGCCCACCGTGCCGCCGATCTCCACCAGCGCGATATCGGCGCCTTCGGCACCCTCGCGGATGCTGCGCTTGATCTCGTCGGTGATATGGGGAATCACCTGCACCGTGCCGCCCAGGTAATCACCACGGCGCTCCTTGCGGATCACATTCTCGTAGATCTGCCCGGTGGTGAAGTTGTTGCGGCGGCCCGTCTTGATACGCACGAAGCGCTCGTAATGGCCCAGATCCAGGTCCGTCTCGGCCCCGTCCTCGGTGACAAAGACCTCGCCGTGCTGAAAGGGACTCATGGTGCCCGGATCCACGTTGATATAGGGATCCAGCTTCAGCAACGTGACCTTGAGGCCCCGGGCCTCAAGAATGGCCGCCAGTGATGCGGATGCAATACCCTTGCCCAGGGAGGAGACGACACCCCCTGTAATAAACACATATCGCGTCATGAATTGACCTTGGCGAGTGAACCGGCCCGGCGGCACGAGACGGGCCCAAAGCTTAGCAAATCCGCGCTGTTCACTCAATTGCGCATGCGCCGGCCTGATGCCCTGACCATGCACCGCAACATCGGCTCCGGGGCGCGCGAACACAGTGATTGCATGCCTTTCGCCGAGGACTCCGGCCCCGGGGCGCCGGCCCGGATATCCTCGAAGCTGTGACCCCCGGGCCTTGCAATCTGCCCCGGACTCCCACATGGTAAATAAGAGATCACCGTCCGGCCTGTGCCCGAGTGGCCGCCCAGAGGCCGGCTGCGGGTGATCCCGACAGACCGTGGGAGCCGCCAGGATATCGGCTCCAGGCTCGGTATCAATCCCGCAGGGGACAACCGACGTGGCCCGGTAGCATCCGGACACACGTCGTCACATCAGGGTCCGGACCATGCATCCGGCCCATCCAACGGGGCCCCGAAACCCGGCGCTCCGTGAGGTCACTGTCCGCAGGGCCGGGCCGTCAGACCTCATCGCTGACAAACTCAAGCGCAATACCAACAACGGCGGCACACCCGCCCACGAAACACCAGCCCCGTGGCGGCAGCAACCGGCGCCACGGCGGAAAACCGCGACATTGGCGACAGCCGGGCCATGCGGGTGCCGCCGATTCATCCTTCGAGCCAGTTCAACGAGGTAGGACAGCCATGCCATCCACAGTCAAACAGCAGGAATTCGGCGACGCCCCCACAGAGGTCCGCGATACCGAGCACTACCAGCACGAATACGTCAAGTCGTTCGTGGACAAGTGGGACGAACTCATCGACTGGGACAGCCGCAAGGCCAGTGAGGGTGATTTCTTCATCCGCACCCTCAAGGAACGTGGCGCACAACGCATTTTGGACGTCGCCACCGGCACGGGCTTTCACTCCGTCCAGCTGGTCGAGGCCGGCTTCGACGTGGTCAGTGCCGACGGCAGCGCCGAGATGCTCGCCAAGGCCTTCGAGAACGGGCGCCGCCGCGGGCACATCATGCGCACCATCCAGTCGGACTGGCGCTGGCTCAACCGGGACGTACACGGGCGCTTCGACGCCATCGTCTGTCTGGGCAACTCCTTCACGCACCTGTTCAATGAGAATGACCGCCGCAAGACCCTGGCCGAGTTCTACTCCGCGCTCAACCATGACGGGGTGCTGATTCTCGATCAGCGCAACTACGATTCCATCCTGGATCACGGCTACTCCAGCACGCATACCTTCTACTACTGCGGCGACAACGTGGAGGTGAAGCCCGAGTACATGGACGAAGGCCTCGCCCGCTTCCAGTACAGCTTTCCGGACAAGTCCGTCTACCACCTGAACATGTATCCGCTGCGCAAGGCCTACGTACGCCGCCTGATGCGCGAGGTGGGCTTCCAGCACATCGAAACCTTCGGTGACTTCAAGGAAACCTACCGGGAAGCCGAACCGGACTTTTTCATTCATGTTGCCGAGAAGCAGTATCGGGAGGAATGAACATGACCCAGAACTACACTGGCGCGGTAGAAACCGCACGTGAGTATTACAACAGCGACGACGCCGACACGTTCTATCACCGGGTATGGGGCGGCGAGGATATTCATGTGGGGCTCTACGAGTCCGACGACGAACCCATCTTCGACGCCAGCCGCCGCACGGTGGCCCACATGGGTGACCTGCTTGGCGAACCGTCCTCCGACACGCATATCCTGGACCTGGGCGCCGGCTATGGCGGCTCGGCCCGCTATCTGGCCAGCACCTTCGGCTGCCGGGTGGTGGCACTGAACCTCAGCGAGGTGGAGAACGAGCGCAACCGGGAGAAGACCCGCGCCCATCACCTGGACAAGCTGATCGAGGTGGTGGATGGCAGCTTCGAATCCGTGCCCTATCCGGATGCCAGCTTCGACGTGGTGTGGTCCCAGGACGCCATCCTGCACAGCGGCAATCGCCGGCAGGTCATCAAGGAAGTGGCGCGCCTGCTCAAGCCGGGCGGTGTCTTTATCTTCACCGATCCCATGCAGACCGACGACTGCCCCGAGGGCGTGCTGGAGCCCATCCTGGCGCGCATCCACCTGGATACCCTGGGCTCCCCGTCCTTCTATCGCGAGGCCTGTGCCGCGGAAGGGCTCGAGGAAATCGGATTCGAGGAACACGCCGAACAGTTGCCCCGCCACTATGGCCGGGTGCTGCGCGAGACCGAAGCGAAGGAAGACTCGCTCAAGGGCGAGATCTCGGAGGAGTACATTGAGCGCATGAAGAAGGGCCTGGGCCACTGGATCGAAGGCGGCCGAAACGGCCACCTCACCTGGGGCATCTTCCGTTTCCGCAAGCCTGCCTGATACCTCTTTCGACATCACCGGGCCCGAGCAGGCCTGGTGAATATCTCAAACCCCATTCAAACCAAGGAGCAACCATGAACAAATCCTACCTGTTTACCTCGGAGTCCGTATCCGAGGGCCATCCCGACAAGCTCTGCGACCAGGTCTCCGACGCCATCCTGGACGCCTATCTGGCCCAGGATCCCAAGGCCCGCGTGGCCGCCGAGACCTTCTGCACCACCGGCGTAGTGGCCGTGGGCGGAGAGGTGAAGTCCAGCGCCACGGTGGAGCTTGAGAAGATCGTGCGCGACGTGGTGCGTGACATCGGCTACACCAGTTCCGAGATGGGTTTCGACGCGGACACCTGCGCGGTGATGAACCTGCTGGGCGAACAGTCGGCAGACATCAACCAGGGCGTGGACCGCTCCCGTCCGGAGGAGCAGGGCGCCGGCGACCAGGGCCTGATGTTCGGTTACGCCTGCGACGAGACCGAGGTGCTCATGCCCGCGCCCATCCACTTCGCACATCGTCTGGTACGCCGCCAGTCCGAGGTGCGCAAGAACGGTACGCTGTCCTGGCTGCGCCCGGACGCCAAGAGCCAGGTGAGCTTCCGTTACGAGAACGGACGCGCCACCACCGTGGATGCCGTGGTGCTCTCCACCCAGCACTCCCCCGAGATCGAACAGAAGGATCTGCACGAGGCCGTCATGGAGGAGATCATCAAGCCGGTGCTGGGCGACAAGCTCCACAAGGACACCCGTTACCACATCAACCCCACCGGCCGGTTCGTCACCGGCGGCCCCCTGGGCGACGCCGGTCTCACCGGGCGCAAGATCATCGTGGACACCTACGGCGGCATGGCCCGTCACGGCGGCGGCGCCTTCTCCGGAAAGGACCCCTCCAAGGTGGACCGCTCCGCCGCATACGCCTGTCGTTTCGTCGCCAAGAACATCGTGGCCGCGGGGCTGGCCTCGCGCTGCGAGGTGCAGGTCTCCTACGCCATCGGCGTGGCCGAGCCCACATCCATTGCCGTGGAAACCTTCGGTACCGGCAAGGTGGACGAGCAGACCCTCACCACCCTGGTGCGCGAGCACTTCGACCTGCGCCCCTACGGCATCCTCACCATGCTCGACCTGGAGCGTCCCATCTACCGGCCCACGGCCGCCTACGGCCACTTCGGTCGCGAGGATCTGGACGTGACCTGGGAACGCACGAACAAGGCCAAGGAACTGGCCGAGGCGGCCAAGGGACGCAAGGCCTCCTGACGGAGGGTCAGAAAAGGCGGCCGGTTGGCCGCCTTTTCTGAAGGTGGAAGGATGAAGGTGGAAGGATGAAGGTGGAAGGATGAACGAAACCATCGCTCCGCCACCCGCCAATGCCTCTCACCCCTCGCTGCCCGGGGGGCCGGCATCCCGGTAGGATGGGCAAAGCGAAGCGTGCCCATGCGGATGGGACCTTGAACGAGTGAGGGAGTCAGCAACGAGCGACAAGCGACTGGTGACGGGTACGAGTGACAAGTGACAGGCCCCGTTCCGCTCTGTCCTTCCGCATGGGCACGCTTCGCTTTGCCCATCCTACGGCCTCGCTCACTCCTCAAGCTGCCATTCCCATGGGCACGCTGCGCTTTGCCCGTCCTGCGGTCCGTGTCAGTGCTCCTGGGTCCCTGACGGCTGTCCATCTCCCGGCCAGAACACCGCGACGAGTGCCTCACCCCGGTACACCAGGGGGATCCGTTCCCGCTCCCACGGAGGCACCCCGCGCTCCTGCATCAGCTTCTTGAGTTCCCGGGTCTGGCCCCGGAAGCGCAGAGTCTCGCCGCCCTGGCGGAAGCTGACCGTGAAGGACTCGTTCGCTTCAGGCGTCACACCCTGGCCTTGCAGCCAGTCGGCCGTGAGCACCACCCCGAGAGACGGGATCGGGAGATCGCTCCTGCCGTCCCACCGAAAATGCTGGCGCGGATCGTGTTTGGCCGGGGGCGCCATGGCGTGGAGCGCATCCCGATATCGGCGAATCTGTGCGCCATCCCAGACAACGCAAGGGGTGGTGTCGGCGCCCGCGGTCAGGACATCGTCCAGTACGCTCTGCAGCCGTGCCCGGGACGGCAGGGGCAGTCCCTTCTCCATGAGCCAGAAGCGCAGGACATTGCGGATACGCCCCGGGCGCAGGACCGTGAGCGCGGCGACCGACAGCGTGCCGGGCGTTTCGCCCCGCAGGCCCTCCAGGTCCTGGCGCGCCAGGTCGCCCAGCAGCGCCAGGGTCTCGGCCTGATGCACAGCCGCCCGGGCCAGGGTCTCGTCCAGGGCCGGCCAGCGCTCGCGAAGCGCGGGCATGACATGACATCTCAACAGGTTGCGATCGAAGCGGGTATCCAGATTGCTGTCATCCTCGATCCAGCGCAGACCATGGGTCCGCGCATGGGCCTCCAGCCGGCCCCGGGAGACATCGAGCAGCGGCCGGCCATGCCATCCGGCACCGAGCGGCTGCCAGAGAGGCATGGAGGCAAGGCCCGCGGGCCCCGCGCCGCGCAGCAACTGCAACAGCAGGGTCTCGGCCTGATCACGCCGGTGGTGGGCCGTGAGCAACCCGTCGCCCGGCAAGAGCCTGTCCTTGAATGCCTGGTACCGGGCCGAGCGCGCCGCCGCCTCGGGGCTTTCCCCCTCCGCCCCACGGGCATCCACATACAGGACCTCCAGTGGCACCTCCAGGGAATCACACACGTCCCGGCAATGGCTCACCCAGCGTTCGGCCTGCGGGTGCAGCCCATGGTGCACATGCAGCGCGCGCACCTCGGGAAACCCCTCGCCGCGAAGCGCGGCCAGGGCATGGAGCAGCACGTGGGAGTCGAGACCGCCGCTGTAGGCGACGAGGTAGCGGGGGGCGGGAGGGAGACGCTTCAGGGTGTCGTGTAGGGCATCGTGCATCTTCGAACTCGAAGTACAAAGCGGGAAGTCAGAGAAGCGCGAAGTGAAGTGAGAAGTGGGAATTGGGAAGTGGGAATTGGGAAGTGAGAAGTGAGAAGTGAGAAATGAGAAGGCCCCTGCGCAACCCTCCCCCGTGATGCGGGGGAGGGCCGGGGTGAGGGTCGTTTTATTCACCCTTCCCAGTTCCCACTTCTCACTTCCCAATTCCCACCTCCTACTTGAATTCATCCTTCCTTGAACTGCCCATACCCCATCAGCCGCTGGTAACGGCGCTCCAGCAGGTGGTCGGTGTCCATGGCGCGCAGGGTCTGAAGGGATTCGGACAGCGCGTCGTGCAGGTTGTCGGCCATCTGTGCAGGATCACGATGGGCGCCACCCAGGGGTTCAGGGACGATGGCGTCGATCAGCCCCAGTTCCTTGAGGCGCGCGGAGGTGATGCCCAGGGCCTCGGCGGCGTCCGCCGCACGCTCGGCACTCTTCCAGAGGATGGAGGCACATCCCTCGGGGGAGATCACCGAATAGGTGCTGTACTGGAGCATCATGACCTGATCGCCGACGCCGATGGCGAGCGCACCGCCGGAGCCGCCCTCACCGATCACCGTGCAGATCACAGGCGTGCGGAGGCCCGCCATGATCTGCAGGTTCTTGGCAATGGCCTCGCTCTGGCCGCGCTCCTCGGCGCCCACACCCGGATAGGCCCCCGGGGTGTCGATGAAGGTGAGTACCGGCAGGCGGAAGCGCTCGGCCAGACGCATGAGCCGCAGGGCCTTGCGATAGCCCTCGGGGCGCGGCATGCCGAAGTTGCGGCGGATCTTCTCCCTGGTGTCACGGCCCTTCTGGTGGCCAATGACCATCACCGGCTCACCGTCGAGTCGGGCCAGCCCCCCCACGATTGCCGGATCGTCCGCATAGTTGCGATCGCCGTGCAGTTCCTCGAAGTCCGTGAACAGGCGGTGAATGTAATCCAGCGTGTAAGGCCGTCGCGGATGGCGCGCCAGCTGCGCCACCTGCCAGGCGCTGAGCCTGGCGAAGATGGACTCCGTCAGCGAGGTGCACTTGGATTGCAGCCGGGAGATCTCGTCCTGGATGTTGACTTCGGCGTCATCACCCACGTAACGAAGTTCCTCGATCTTGGCCTCAAGTTCGGCGATCGGCTGCTCAAAGTCCAGGAAATCTGGGTTCATATAACAGTGCCGGTTTTGGATTGGTCATGGTCGGCGGAATCCGGAATTCTAACCCTATTGAAGTGCGAAGTGCGAATCGGGAAGTGGGAATGTGAAATACGAAGGGTGAATTGGGAAGTGGGAATGAAGATCCACTCCTCACTTCCCGATTTTCCGTTCACCCTTCGCACTTCAGCGAAGCGCCACCGCATCCGCGCCCAGCACGCCGCGCAGCCGTTCCAGCAGGTCGCCGCTGGGGCGCACGCGCCAGGCCTCGCCCAGCTCGTAACAGGCCTGGATGCGGTCATCCCGGAAGTGGATGTACACCGGGCATCGGCCTTCCCGGCTGGGCGCCAGGGCCTCCTTGAGTTCGTCCAGCAGGCCGTTCACGGGGCGGCCCAGAATGCGCAGGTCGAGACCCTGCACGCACCGGGTCAGCGCCTCGTCCAGGTCCATGACCTGGCGGGCCCGCAGGCGTACGCCGCCGTTGAACTCGTCCACCCCGGCCTGCCCCTGCACCACCAGCAACCGGTCCCTGACGAGCAGGTGCTGGAAGCGATTGAAATCATCTCCGAACAGGCCCACCTCGATCCGTCCGCTGCGATCATCCAGCGTGACAAAACCGATGCGCCCGGTCTGGGTGTTGCGGGTCCGGATGTTGATGATCAGGCCTGCCACGATCGCGGCCTGGTCCCGGCGGCGCCGTCCCTCGCCCGGCGCCTGTTCGCTCACCTCAGCCACCAGATCGGCGATCCGAGTGCTCTGGATTACACGCAGTTCCGTCCGGAAGCGCTCGATGGGATGCCCCGTGAGATACAGGCCCAGGGTCTCCTTCTCCGCCGAGAGCCTCAGGTCCTCATCCCACTCGGGAAGCTGCTCATCCGGTAGATCCGGTGTATCCGGGGTCACCGGGCCGCCAAAAAGGTCCTCCTGACCCAGGCTCTCGTTGCGCAGCTGCTGCTCCGCCCTGGACAGGGCCCGGGGCAGATTCGCCATGAGCGTGGCCCGATTGGGTCCGATGGAGTCCAGGGCGCCGGCACGGATCAGCGCCTCCAGTGTGCGGCGGTTGATCTTCTGGGGATCGGCCCGCATGCACAGGTCATCCAGACTCCGGAAGGGCCCGCCCGCCTCCCGGGCGCCGATCAGGGCCTGGATGGCGGACTCTCCGACGCCCTTGATGGCCCCCAGACCGTAGATGACCGTGTGATCGTCACCCACGCTGAAACGGTACCCGGACCGGTTGACGTCCGGCGGGACCACGGTCAGGTCCATGGACCGGCAGTCCTCGATCAGGTTCACCACCTTGTCGGTATTGTCCATGTCGGCGCTGAGCACCGCGGACATGAACGCGGACGGGTAGTGCTGCTTGAGCCAGGCGGTCTGATAGGAGAGCAGTGCGTAGGCCGCCGAATGGGACTTGTTGAAACCGTAGCCGGCGAACTTCTCCATCAGATCGAAGATGTAGCTGGCCGTGGCCTCGTCCACACCCCGGCCGGTGGCGCCCTCCAGGAAGATGGCCCGCTGCTGGGCCATCTCCTCGGGCTTCTTCTTGCCCATGGCGCGGCGCAGCAGGTCGGCACC
>SKOF01000389.1 GCA_007120155.1 Thioalkalivibrio sp.
CGAATATGAAAGCCTGCAGCAAAAACCTTTGAAAATGCTTATGGGAAAAGAGAATGGCAAAATTATCGTGATCGAAAAAATCAGCGACCTGCTGCCATTGTCCTTTTCAGGAATGGACCTGAAAGAATCATAAAGCACTAAGTAGCATTAAACAGTTAAACAGTTAACAGTTAAACAATTAAACAGTTAACAGTTAAACAATTAAACAGTTAACAGTTAAACAATTAAACAGTTAAACAGTTAAACAACATCTAACAACCTTTCGCCATCTCAGGCATAAATACAACCCACATACGCACACACATTTACGTAAACAATATGAAGACAACATTTTTTACCCTGCTATTTGCCTTTCTTTTTACAACAACCCTGATGGCGCAGCACAAAGACGCTTACCGGATATTTACACGCACCGGGGAGCCTGCGGATTACGGGGCGATGTTCCACGATGCCGCTGATGCCCGCGTGGTGCTGTTTGGCGAGCTGCACAACAACCCCATCGCACACTGGCTGCAATTTGAGCTTAGCAAAGACCTCCACGGAGTCCACGACAGCCTGCTGATCCTGGGTGCCGAAATGTTTGAAGCCGACGACCAGATCCTGCTTGACGAATACTTCAATGGTACCATCCTTGAACGTCACTTTAAGGCCGAAGCCAAGCTCTGGAACAACTATGACACCGATTACAGGCCACTGGTCGAACTCGCCAGGGAAAACGGCCTGCCTTTCATTGCCACCAACATCCCCCGCAGGTATGCCGCGCTGGTGCACCGCGGAGGTTTTGAAGCCCTGGAAGCGCTGACCGAACAAGCCCTTTCATACATCGCACCCCTGCCCCCACCCTACGACCCTGAACTGCCTGGCTACAAAGCCATGCTGGAGATGGAAGGACTACCGGCACACACCAGCGAAAACTTTCCAAAGGCCCAGGCCATCAAAGACGCCAACATGGCCTGGTTCATCATTCAGAACCTGCCCCAGGATGGATTCTTCATCCACTTCAACGGCGCCTACCACAGCAACAACGACGAAGGCATCCAGTGGTACCTTCACCAGTACGCCGAAGAACCCCTCCATGTGTTCACCATCAGCACAGTGGAACAAGAATCCGTTGATGAGCTCAACGAAGAACACCACGGCCTCGCCGATTTTATCATCGCCGTGCCTGCCTCCATGACCAAAACCTACTAAGGCGGTTGCGGGTTCAGGGTTCACAGTTTGGAGTTTCTAATTTCTGGTTTCTAATTTCTAATTTCTAATTTCTGGTTGTGAGCCCCCTGTCATTCTGAGTGGGAAGCCCCCGCGAAAGGGCGGTGGCCACAATGCGGAATGACAATAATATTCTTTATTCATTTCTTTGCGCCTTTTGCGTGTTTTTATCTTTGCGCTTTGCGAGGAACAAAAAGTTCTCACGTAAAGCACGCAAAGATGTCATTAGTAGCGATAGCGAAGAATCTTCCAGCCCAAAGAGATCCTTCATTCTGCTACGCTCCATTCAGGATGACAAAGAAACAGTTAAACAGTTAAACGATTAAACAGTTAAACAGTTAAACAATTCAACAATTCATCAATTCAACAATTCAACAAAAAAACACAACACCCAGCCACAATTATTAATATTTTTGTGTTATATTTGTTCTTTTTTTATCCTAACAACATGAAAGAAGAGCTAATATACCAGATTTCCATTAACCACATCCCTGGAATTGGGGGTGTTACGGCCAGGCGTTTGATCTCCTACTGCGGTGGCGTGGAGGCAGTGTTCAGGGAAAAACTGCATGCCTTGAAAAAGATTCCGGGCGTAGGCGAAAAACTTGCCACTGCCATTCGAAGAGAGGATGTCTTTGAGCGTGCCGAACAGGAGATAAAATTCATTGAAAAACACGGCATCCGGCCGCTGTTTTATCTTGATGATGATTATCCATACCGCCTGAAGCAGTGCGAAGACGGTCCGATGATGATATTCGTGAAGGGCAGCGCCGACCTGAACCGGCAAAGGGTGGTGGCCATTGTAGGCACCCGCAACATCACCCCATACGGCAGGGAGCAGTGCGAGGCTTTTGTAAGCGAACTGGTGCCTTATGAGCCACTGGTAGTAAGCGGTCTGGCTTACGGAGTGGATGCCTGCGCACACAAGGCTGCATTGAAACACAAGCTGCCCACCGCCGCAGTGCTCGGTCACGGACTCGACCGGGTCTATCCCCAGGTCCACACAAAGCTGGCAAAACAGATAGTTGCTGATGGCGCCCTGGTGACTGATTTTCTCACTGGCACGAAACCCGACCGCGAAAATTTTCCAAAGCGCAACCGCATCATCGCCGGCCTCTGCGACGGCATCATCGTGATAGAGGCAGCCATCACAGGCGGCGCCCTCATCACGGCAAACATTGCCAACAGCTACAACCGCGACGTATTTGCCCTGCCTGGCCGCATCACTGACCCCTACAGCCAGGGCTGCAACAAACTCATCAGGATCAACAAAGCGCACCTGATGGAGTCAGTGGCCGACCTGCAATACATTATGAACTGGGAGCCGGGAAACAGCACAAAAAAAGGAGTCCAGACCAGCCTCTTCGTCACGCTTAGCGAAGATGAAAAAACGCTGGCTACATTCCTCAAAGAACACAAGGAAGCCGGCATCGACCAGATCGTGGCCGGCACCGGCTTCAACCTCAGCAAAACAACCACTATATTACTCAGCCTCGAATTCAAAGAGGTTGTAAAGCCCCTTCCGGGGAAAATGTTCCGACTCAATGCCAGGATCTAACCTGCATTATTCACAAAAAGCAAACAAATTGTTGTATCTGCCTGATTAAATGACAGTAAGATAAAAAGCTTGTTAAAACTCAATTTGTTTGCTTTTTTCTGGTGCTTTTACTTTAGGCCATCTGCTTCGTTGCGAAAGCCTTGAAATAGAATACTATGTCGGCGGCTTCCGACGCCTCGCATCTGACCTAAATTAAAAGCATGAATAATGCAGGCTAA
>SKOF01000482.1 GCA_007120155.1 Thioalkalivibrio sp.
ACTCTCTGATCCATGGCACAGGTCTCTTTCCAGGGCATCGGCTCGTTCCTCCTCGCCGATGCAAGTTACCTGTAAACCATGTGCCCGGTTTAATCTGTAAACGATGTTACCGGTCTGTACCTCTGATCTCCCTCGCCCTCAGGGAGAGGGCCGGGGTGAGGGTGGTTTCACTTCGCACTTCCAGATTCCCACTTCCTACTTCTACGCCATGATCTCCTCCCTCCACATCCGCGATTTCGCCATCATCGACGAGTTGGGGCTGGAACTGAGTCCCGGCATGACGGCGCTCACGGGCGAGACGGGGGCGGGCAAGTCGATTCTGGTGGATGCCCTGGGGCTGGTGCTGGGGGACCGGGCGGACAGCGCCGCGGTACGTGCGGGGGCGGAGCGCGCGGAGATCAGCGTCGGCTTCGAGCTGGCGGACGACCCGGACGCCCGGGCATGGCTGGCGGAACAGTCCCTGGAGGCCGGCGATGACTGCCTGCTCCGACGCGTGGTGGGTAGTGACGGCAAGAGCCGTGCCTGGATCAACGGCACCCCCACCACCCTGCAGAACATGAAGGCCCTGGGCGAACTGCTGGTGGACATCCACGGCCAGCACGCCCACCAGTCGCTCACCCGCCGGGAGGTGCAGCGGCATATCCTGGACGAGTTTGCGGATCACCCGAACCTTCTTGACGACGTACGGGAATGCTTCCGGGAATGGCGGGAACTGCAGAACCGCCTGGCGCAGGCCTCGGACGACGACGAGGCCCGCACCGCCCGGCGCGATCTGCTCCGCTTTCAGACCGGCGAGCTGAAGGCGCTGGACTTGGGTGATGATGAGGTGGCGGGCCTGGACGAGGAACAGCGGCGGCTCGCCCACGCGGGCCGCCTGCTGGAGGTGACCGCGTCGGTGCACCAGGGCCTGTACACGGACGAACAGTCCGTGGATACCCTTCTGGGGTCGTATCACCACCGGCTGGAGGAGGTCACGCGGCTCGATCCGGCGCTGAAGGAGCCCCTGGAGCTGGTCACCAGCGCCCGGATCCAGCTCAGGGAGGCGGCGGACAGCCTGCGTCATTACACGGACCGGGTGGAACTGGATCCCGGCAGGCTCGCATTCGTGGAGCAGCGCCTGTCCGACATCCACGATCTTGCCCGCAAGCATCGGGTTTCTCCGGAGGCCCTGCCGGAACTGACCCGGACCCTGCTGGAAGAGCTTGCGCGGCTCGACAGTGACGATGAGGATCTGGATGTCCTGACGCAGAAGGCGCGGGCCGCCGAAACCAGTTACCGGGAATCGGCCGCCGCGCTGACCCGATCCCGCCGCTCCGCAGCGAAGAAGCTCGGCAAACAGGTGACCGAGGCGATGCAGGGACTCGGCATGGAGGGCGGCCGGTTTCAGGTGAGCGTGGAAGCCGACCCGGAGACGCGCCCCGCCGACCATGGCCTGGACCGCATCGACTTCATGGTCACCGCCAATCCCGGTCAGCCCCTGCAGCCGCTCTCAAAGGTGGCCTCCGGGGGCGAGCTCTCGCGCATCAGCCTGGCGATCCAGATGATCGCCGCCCGGTCCCTGCCCATCCCCACCCTGATCTTCGACGAGGTGGACGCGGGCATCGGCGGCGCCGTGGCCGAGGTGGTGGGCCGCCAGCTTCGGGCCCTGGGCGAACACCGTCAGGTGCTGTGCGTCACCCACCTGGCCCAGGTGGCGGCCCAGGCCCACCACCACCTCCAAGTGAGCAAGCACAAGGGCAAGGCGGACACACGCACCCGCATCCGGGTGCTGGATGCCGACAGCCGTGTTCAGGAAGTGGCGCGCATGCTGGGCGGCGTGGAACTCACTGACCAGACCGTGGCACACGCCCGCGAGATGGTTGAAAAGGCGAACGGCGATTCAAGATTCAAAGTTCAAGATTCAAAGGGGTGATCGGTTCACCACTGATTGAGCGCGCGGCGACGCCGCCGTCCTTGAACCTTGAACCTTGAACTTTGAACCTTGAACTTTGAACCTTGAATCGCCTTCACGCCTTCGGCCGGTTCGGGCAATCCGGCTTGCTGCACTCGCCGTACAGGATCAGGGCGTGGTCCTTGATGGTATATCCCAGCTTGTCGGCGATGGCCTTCTGGCGTTCCTCGATGATGTTGTCCATGAACTCATCCACGCGGCCACAGTTGACGCACACGATGTGGTCATGATGGCGGCCGCGTTCCAGTTCGAACACGGCCTGGTTGCCCTCGAAGTGATGGCGATTGACGAGCCCCGCCGCCTCGAACTGGGTCAGCACCCGGTAGACCGTCGCCAGGCCGATTTCCTCGCCGTCCTCAAGCAGTTGGCGGTAGATGGCCTCCGCGCTCAGGTGGCGGTCCTCCGAACGCTCCAGCAGCTCCAGGATCTTCATCCTGGGCAGCGTCACCTTCAGTCCTGCCTTCTTCAGATCCTGGCTTTCCAAGACGATCCTCCGTTCAGGCCGGCCAGGATTCCGTGTACAATCCGGCCTTTCCATTCACACCCCGTTTCCGGGCACAGGATATCCATTCTCATATGAGAAAGAATCTCACCGGTGTCGTGTTGATTGCAAGCCTGCTGTTGCAGGGGTGCGGTTCCGGACTGTTCTCCGTACACCGTCCTGACGTGCAGCAGGGCAATGCCCTGGAGGATGACCGCATCGCCCAGCTCGAGGTGGGAATGACGCCGGACCAGGTGCGCTTTCTGCTGGGCGACCCGGTGCTTCGCGATCCCTTCCACGGCGACCGTCGCTGGGAATACGTCTACTACCTCAAACCCGGCGACGGGGCGCCCGAGCGCCGGCGCGTGACGGTGTATTTCGACCAGACGAACCGCGTGGATCGCTTCGAGGACAGCGGATTGAAGCGGTAAGGGAAAATTCAAGATTCAAGATTCACAAGATTCAAGATTCAAAGGAGAGACGCGGTGCACCTCAGAAATTGGTTGCCAGCGGACGCAGCGCCTTTAAATTTTGAATCTTGAATTACCTTTCCCCGCCCTCTGGTTCGATGTCCCCGCCGCCCTTTTTCATGCGCTTGCCGGCGGCGGCCCGTTGTTTGCGCACTTCCTTGGGATCGGCGATGAGCGGCCGGTAGATTTCCACCCGATCCCTGGGCTTGAGTACGGTGTCCCGCTTGGTGAGCTTCCCGAATATACCCACCCTGGCCTTCTCCAGATCGATCTCGGGAAAGCGTTCCCGAATCTCCGAAGCCCGCAGCGCATCTTCCACAGTGGCCCCCGGAGGTACCGAGACCGGCACGATCACCTGCACATCCGGCCGGGCGTAGGCCACCTCGACGGAAATCTGCTCATCGGCCACCGTAGACCTCCCGTGCCCGGCGAACGAAGGAATCCACCAGGGTGTTGGCGACCTGGGTGAACACGGGTCCGATGGCCAGGCCCACCAGGCGATTCGAGAACTCGAACTCCAGGTCCAGCGAGACCCGGGTTGCGCCACTGTCCAGGGCATCGAAACGCCAGAATCCCTCCAGATGCTGGAACGGCCCCTCCACCAGGCGCACCTCGATCATCTTGTTCTTCTGCAGGCGGTTACAGGTGGTGAACGACTTGCGCACCGCACCCTTGGCCAGTTCCAGGCTCGCCTTGATGGTGTCGTTGTCGCGGGCATGCACGGTCGCGCTGCGGCAGCCGGGCAGAAACTGCGGATAGGACTCGATGTCATTGACCAGATCGAACATCTGGGCCGGGCTGAAGGGCACCAGGGCGCTGCGTTGGATAGAGGGCATGGCTGGGTCAGATCAGGTTGATGGCGCGCAGGAACACCAGCAGGATGCCGATGGGCGCCACGAACCGCACCAGATAATACCATGTGCGGAACAGCAGGGGCCGCCGGATGCCCAGTTCTTCCATCACCGAACGCTCCGTCATGCGCCAGCCGGCGAACAGCGCGATCAGCAGTCCACCCAGGGGCAACAGAATGTTCGATGTCAGGTAATCCACCAGATCGAAGAAGGTCCTGTCGAAGAGGGTGTAGCCGGACCAGTGGTTGAAGGAAAGCACCGTGCCGATGCCCAGCAGCCAGGCCACACCGGCAACCGCCGCGGCCGCTCCCACCCGATGCATGCCCCGGTTCTCCACCAGGTAGGCCACTGCCGGCTCCATGATGGAGATGGAGGAGGTCCAGGCCGCCACCAGCAGCAGCACGAAGAACACCGTGCCGAACAGCACGCCGCCGGGCATCTGGCCAAAGGCCATGGGCAGGGTGATGAAGATCAACCCCGGCCCCTGACCCGGCTCCAGCCCACTGGCGAAGACGATGGGGAAGATGGCGAGGCCTGCCAGGATGGCCACTGCCGTGTCCGCGCCCACCACGGTGGCCGAGGTCCTGGCGATGGAGGCCCTTGAACTCAGGTAGGAGCCATAGATCATGATGGCGCCCATGCCGAGGCTCAGGGTGAAGAAGGCCTGCCCCATGGCCACGAGCACGGAGTTCCCGCTCAGGCGGCTGAAATCCGGCCGGAACATGAACCGGAAGCCGTCCATGAAATGGCCCTCGGCCATGGCATAGCCAACCAGCAGCACCAGCATGATCAACAGGGCGGGCATGAGGATCCGGACCGCCTGTTCCAGCCCCGAGCGCACACCCCGGGCGACCACCATCATGGTCATGACCATGAAGATGGTATGCCAGGCCAGCAGGCGCTCCGGATCGGATACCAGACCCTCGAACATGGCCCGCACCCCGTCGGCATCCTGCCCGGAAAAGCTGCCGGCGCCGGCGCGGAACACATAGGAGAGGGCCCAGCCGGCGATCACGCTGTAATAGGACAGGATGAGAAAGCCCGCCACCACGCCGAGCCAGCCCAACAGGCTCCAGGAGCGGCTGAGCCCCTCGTCCCTGGCCAGGGTGGCCATGGTGTTGATCGGGCTCTGGCGCCCGCGACGACCGATGAGGATTTCCGCCATCATGATGGGCAACCCGATCAGCAGGATGCAGGCCAGGTACACCAGCACGAAGGCACCGCCGCCGTGCTCACCCACGATGTAGGGGAAACGCCAGATATTGCCCAGCCCCACCGCGGAGCCCGTGGCCGCCAGAATGAACACCAGCCTGGATGACCACTGGCCGTGAATGGAAGATTCTTTTCTCACCGTTATTCCTCCCCGGGGGTGGCGGCTATTGTGAGCAATCCGTCCCGCCCGCTCAACTGCCACCCCATCGCGTATAATCCCGCCCCATGTCAAAGCAAGCGAAAAAATCCGGTGGCAGCACGATCGCGCTCAACAAGAAGGCGCGTCACGAGTACTTCATCGAGGATCGCTTCGAGGCGGGTCTGGCCCTGGAGGGCTGGGAGGTCAAGAGCCTGCGCGCCGGCCGGGTGCAGCTCAATGAAAGCTATGTGCTCATCAAGGGCGGCGAGGCCTGGCTGTTCGGGGCCCACATCAGCCCCCTGCCCACGGCCTCCACCCACATCCACCCCGACCCGGTGCGCTCCCGCAAGCTGCTGCTGCGCCGGGAAGAACTCAACAAGCTCATCGGCCAGGTGGAACGGCGCGGCTACACGCTCACGCCACTGGCCCTCTACTGGAAACGCGGCCGGGCCAAGCTGGAGATCGGCCTCGCGAAGGGCAAGAAGGAACACGACAAGCGTGCGGTGGCCCGGGAACGGGACTGGCAGCGAGAGAAGGAAAGGGCGCTGAAACACGGATAAGGGTTCAAGGCGGATCGCCCTCCTTCACCGCGTCGGCAATGCCCGTCAGCCGGCACATGCGGACAACCGGTGTGCCGTGTGTGCCGGCCCGGCGACCGCCAGGAACCTGCGGTGGCAGGTGAACGTGCGGGACGCGGACCAAAAATCTACGACTCCCCCTGACAATCCAGCGCCATGTGGAAGTTGCGGAACATCATGCCCCTGAGCGGCACGATGCGGCGTTCCATGACACGGAACCCCGCATGCTCGAAAAAGGGCCGCGCCGTGATGCTGGCGTCGGCGGTCAATCGACGCACACCCCGCTCGAGCGCCCAGGCCTTGGCATGACTCATCAGAGCGGTGGCGATTCCGCGGCGCAGGTGCGAGGGATGGACAAATAACAGATCCACGTGCCGGGCGGCATCCAGCGCGATGAAGCCCACCACCCGGCCGGCGGCCTCGCAGACGAAAACCGCGCAGCGGGCCAGCCGCCTGCGCCATTGCTCCCGGTCCGGCGGGTCCGGCGCCCAGGCCTCCACCTGCTCGGGGATGTAGTCCCGCGCGGCCACCTGGCGAACGGCGCTCTGGAACACCTCCAGAACCGCGTCGAGATCATCATGCCGATACTCGCGGATCATGTGCGCCCAATGGTTGCCTGTGCCCCCTCCCTGCCATGGCATTGCCGGCGTCTCCCTCAGCCGTGTTCCGAGAGCAGGCCGATCACCGCACGCGCAGCGCTGGCGCTGGACTGGGGGTTCTGGCCGGTGACCAGACGACCGTCGACCACCACGTTGTCCTGCCAGTTCACGCCGGGCACGAACTGCGCACCCAGCTCGCGGAGTCGCGTCTCCAGCAGGAAGGGCATCAACCCGTCCAGTTCCACCGCCCGCTCCTCGCTGTCGGTGAAGGCCGTGACCCGCCGCCCCTTCACCAGCGGCGTCCCGTCGCTCAGCATCGCCCCCACCAGGCAGGCCGGGCCGTGGCACACCGAGGCGAGCACCTTGTCCGCCTGGGCAAACGCCGAAACGAGGCGCCGGATTTCCGGATTGTCCGGCAGGTCAAACATGGTCCCGTGGCCACCCGGGAAAAAGAGCGCCGCGAAATCGTCGGCCTGCAGCGAGGCATCCACCCGGCGCGTCTCTTTCAGCGCGGCCCGGGCCGCCTCGTTCTCGGGCGTGGGCTCGTACCCCTCGAGGCTGGCCGGATCGATGGGAGCATCTCCACCCCCGGGGCTGGCCACCGTGACGCCATAACCCTGTTCGCGGAATAGGGTATAGGGCACTGCGAACTCCTCGAACCAGAGCCCGGTGGGATGCCCCTTGTCGATGCGGGAGTGGCTGGTCACCACCATGAGGATGGAAGGCATGCCGGACATGTGATTACCCCTCTCGTCTGCCCCCTTGAAAGCCTTGTGGACGGCCCTGAGGGTCTGGTCATAGGTCCTAAGCATAGCCGTTACCGCGGGCTTGGCCAATGAGCCGCCATGCGGAGAGGCGCTTGCAGGGCCTTCATTTCAAAGGGGAATCGCCATCAAATCATCCGCACCCCCCGTGACCCGGGTCCGATACCCAAGTGATTTCATAGGGTTAACGGCACACGGCCGGTCCCGTCACTGCCGGTCCGGGCCGGAAGCAAGGATCTCGCAGAAGTGATAGCTCGCCAGGGTCATGCCCTCACGCTCGTAGAACCGATGCGCGTCCTTGCGCTGGACCCCGGAGTCCAGGCGCAGCTGCTCACAGCCGGCCGCCCGGGCGTACTCGCGCAGCCAAGCGAGCATCCTGGCGCCATGCCCCCTGGAACGATGCGCCGGGTCGGTAACCAGATCGTCCACGTACATGAAGCGGCCCCACGGGATGTTCTCGCCGGTGCGCAGGCCGGCGACCGCGACAGGACGTCCCGACTCCTGCAGATAGGCAAGCCGGTACCCCCCCGCCTCCAGACGCCGCACCAGGGGGACGAACCCGGACTCGACCAGGTGCGGGCGAAGTGTCTGCATCACGGGGAAGCAGGCGGCGATCTCCTCATCGGTCGAGGCAATGCGAATCTCCATGGTCATCCGGGATCCCCTCTCATCACGTCCGGTTCTCACTGTGGGCATCAAGCCATTCCAGAAACACCCCGTCAAACAGTACCGGCTCCTCCATCTGGGGGGTATGCCCGCTGTGCTCGAACAATCGAAAGCTCAGACCGGGCAACGTGGATCGTATCCCGTCCCACAGCACGTGGGGAACCACGTAATCGTGCCGGCCCATGATCACCAGCACCGGCGTGCCGGACTCCGGCCAACTCGCCGAAAGGGAGTAATCGCTGAAGAAATCACGAAACACGCGCAGCATGGGCATGTTGATCGGGACATCCCGCCAAAGCCACGCCGCATCGTATGCAGGATCACACCAGTACCTGGGACCCTCCGCCACGTACCGGGAAACAAAGTCCGCTCCGGGCGACGCGCCCTCGGATACCTCTGCCCGCAGTGCCGTCAGATTGCGCCGCAGAACCGCCTTGCGGGCGTCGGATGCGTGCGCTTCCCAATAGGCGTCTCCCGCGGTGATCGTCTGTTGCACGTCGCTGGGCGGCGTGCCCACCAGCACCACGTGCGACACCCGCTGCGGAAATCGCGCTGCATACTCGAGCGCCACATTGCCGTGATGGGAATGGCCCACGAGCACCGCCCGCTCGAACCCCAGCGCCGCCCGGACGGCGTCAATGTCCTGCGCGTAGGTCCGCAGCGTGATCCGCTGTGCATCGCCGGGCCCGCCCTCGGCCGCGAAGTGCCGCAGATCCGAGCAGGCCAGCCGGCACGACGTGCCAAGCCGCCGGGAGAAGGTGCGCGGATAGTAGACGGAGGAGCCCACCACCAGCACGGGGGTGCCGCACCCCTCCACCTCATAGCGCAACCGGGCACCGCCCACCTCCACGGTCCCGTTGCGGCGCTGCCGCGTTTGTGCCATACGGGAGGCCCTCATGGTCAATCAGGGGCCGGCCGGAAATGACCCATGCCCCACGAACGCACCATGATACCTGAGCGCGCCATGCACGCCCCCGGGACAACAGTTCTCCGGAGTAATTCAGGGCCTTGGCTTACGATGCATCCCTGCGGCAGTAGCAGTAGACGAACTCCTGGATCTTGCCGGACGGCGTGTGATGCGCTTCCTTTTCGTGCGCAAGCAGCGTGAACGGGGCGCCGAATTCAGCGCGCAACTGATCCGCGCTGTAGCGCATGACGGGCAGGCCGCTGCACCGGGTGGGACCGTCCTCGGCAAAGGTGGCGACAATTACATGACCGCCGGGCTTGACTGCCCGGAGCACGGCGTCGACATACCTGCGGCGATCCTCCGCCGAGGTGAGGAAATGAAATACGGCCCGGTCGTGCCACACGTCAAAGGCGTGGACGGGAAGCGCCACCTCGGTGATGTTCCCCTCGATCCATCGCACCTTCTTCGCATCCTCGCCCAGTCGATTCCGGCATGCGGCAAGGGCCGCGCCGGACAGGTCAAGTACGGTGAGCTCGGTGTAGCCGTCCGCCAGAAGGTCGTCCACCAGCGTGGAGGCCCCACCACCCACGTCAATGATGGATGCGGACAACGGCAGATCCGCGGCCCGTATGAAACGCAATGACTGCTCGGCGTGTTCCTGGAACCAGCTGACATCGTCCATCGCCCTGGTCGCGTAAACCTGTTCCCAGTGTTCCTTCGATTGCATGGTGCCTCCGCTCCGCCTCGGCGACGGACGTGATCAGATCCGGGGTCATGCAGGGGCCGCGACCCCAGCTGTCCCGATTTTCGATACATAGCACCGCGCCGGCCGCAACCTGTTGCGCCCGGTCAATGAATCGGCAATTACTATGGAGTCCCGGATACCCGGACCCATCCGCGGCGGGATCCGCTGTCGCGATCCAACGGCATGCGGCGGACGCGGAACCGTGGCCGGTTCCGATGCCCGTAAACGATCGCTGTTTGTCCGGATCCGGAGGCGCTACTCGGTCAGTTGGTAGTAACGCCGGTTGACATAGCGGGTCACCAGATCGACCTCTTCCTGGGTCCATCGCAACCCCGCATGCACGCTCCACGCGCCCACGCGCTGTCGCAGATCGCCGAGGCTGTTGACCTTGCGACCCTCCCGGGTATGAACCCATTGAGCGTGGCACCCCTGGCAGTGGTTTTCATACAACGCACGGCCGGGATCAAAATCCTGTGCGGCGACTGTCGCGGGAATACTGCAGGCGGCCGCGAGCACCATCGCCCTGAGCCAGACGCCCGGCAAAAGGTCCATTGGCTTTACACCTCCCATGCATGTCCCATCCGTGCCGGTTCGAGCCATTACGGCGTGGCGGGACCGGACAGCCCACGCAACCCGCATGCGTCACAGACCCAGTTCCGCATCGGTCGCGCTGTATGTGTACTTGTCCCTCGGCGGCCACGGGCGCAGACGCCAGTCCGGTTCGAAGGCAAAGGACGACCGGTTTCGGCCCGGGAGGAGCTCGCCGTTGCCCGCCCCTTTTGCATAATCATAGTAGAGCTTGATCACCTCTTCCCGGGTCACCTGCTGTGCCGCCGGATGAGCGATGCACGCATCGATCCACTGGTGCACACGCGCGTACCGCGGCCCGTCGGGAAGCCGGAAATCCTCGTAATATTCCAGAAACCAGAACCGCATGAACAACGGGGTGAATACGATCTCCGCCCACCCGAACGCATCGAACACGAACGGACCGCGGGGCGCATGCTCGACGAGAAACTCATTGAGCCGTTCATACTGTTTCAACATCGCCGCCCTGAGGGCATCTCGGCGGTCAGGATCCTGGTTCATCACCCAGACATAGCCCTGGGTGCCGAACACCCCCTCCATCATCGTCAGCATGTTCTCCACCGCGCGGCGGTACGGGTCACGCTGTGCGACCGGGGGCTCCGGAAAGATGTCCTCGAGATAGGCCAGGATGACCAGACTTTCCCTGATGATGTGCCCGTCGCCTGTCTCCAGAACCGGCAGCGCCGTCGCGCCGCGCGTCTTGCGCACCAGCCACTCGGGGCGGGGCCGGGTGATGTCGATCACGCGGAAGTCGACCTCCTGCCGCCTGCCCTTCAGAGACAGCAGGATCTCCAGGCGCTGACAGAAGGGACAGACGGGGATGTGATAGACGGTCGGGCCGGACATCTACGGCATACTCCAGGCTTGCCCCGCTCACGGCGAACCGCCTCGGGGGCGGCGGACCCGAGAACCGGGACGTCGGGTCCGCCGTTCCCGCGTGCTACGCCTCCCGGTCCGCAAGCTTCCTGATATTCTCGTGAATCTTGAACAGCACGATCAGCAGTTCGCACCAGATCCGCGCACCGATCACGCCGAGGACAATCATCCCCAGGCCCGTCAGGAACGAGCCGAAGCTCATGCCACCGTAACCGGCGAACATGGATCCGATCCCGCCAACCACCACAAAAAACAACAGGAGCCAGTACACCACGGTGATGATCTTCGGCGTCAGCATTGAATCAAAGAACAGGATGTCTCTCATATCGGTTCTCCGTTCTGGTTATTGAGGACGTTCCCAACTCCCCCCCC
>SKOF01000273.1 GCA_007120155.1 Thioalkalivibrio sp.
TGATCAGGCCGCCCCAGGCGCCCAGCAGGTTTTCCAGCCCGGCCTGGATGAAGCCGCGAAACAGCAGTTCCTCGCCGATGCCGGCCGCCAATGCCACTAGCATGATTCCGCCTTTGGACACCCCGTGAAACAGCGGTACAACCTTGTCAAGCACAAATTCATGAAGGCCCCTGGCCCAGTCAGCGCCGGCATTGACGAACAGCCACAAGCCAAGAAGCAGCGGTATCGTCGCTGCCAGACCGGCCGACCAGCCATCCAGACCAAAATCGAGGTCCAACCAGGGTGACAGCCCGAACAACAGGGCCAGAATGATCGCTATAACACCCAGGCCGGCTTCAAAGGCAATGATCAGGCCAAGTGCCGGCCCCGGCGTATCGGGTTGTGGTGATTGCTCTGGGTTCATGTCAGTTTTATCTTGTCGTTGGCAACCGGCAATATCCGTTATGATGGCCGCCAGTCAGAATCCACTTCACCTTTAAATGTCTACCTTTGGTATCAAGATGAGCGTGCGCTGGGGCGACCTGGATGCTTTCAACCATGTCAGCAATGTCACCTTCCTGCGTTATCTGGAAGAATGCCGCGCCCAGTGGATGGAGTCCGTACCCAGTCACTGGCAGGACGGCGAGACCGGTCCGGTGGTTGCCAACATCACGATTAACTACCGGTGCCCCATTGTCTGGCCGGCCGACATCGAGATCACCCTCAAGCCGCTTTCGCCGGGACGCTCGAGCATCAAGCTCGAACACGAAGTCAGGGCCGCGTCCGGCCGTGAGGACAAACCCGGCGAATTGTATGCCGATGCCACCACCACGCTGGTCTGGATTGACAAAAAAAGGGGCGAATCGGTCCCGTTGCCAGTCAGCATCCGGGAACTGGCCGGAACGAAGTAGTTACTCGATGTAATTCAGGCCCATGCGAGATATCCCGTCTTCCAAGGTTTTGATCCAGCGCACCTGGGCCAATACAACGCCCAAGCGAGCCACTTTGACCAGACAACGATCGCCGGACTCGATCCGGTCGGCCAACTGTCGATCAAGCACTACCACACCGCAGCCGGCACGTGATTCCTCCATGACCAGCCCTGCAATCTCGGGTTTGAACTTGTCTTCGTCGACCATTTCATCCGAACATTGAATCAGGGCAACCTCCCATTCATCGGGTGGGAACCGTAGGTATCGCCGTTGTTCTTTGTGTTGATCGGTCATGGTTTTTTCTCTCCCGGACCCGGTAAAACCGGCACGTTCGCCGTTGTACGCTGCCTGAACCTCGCTGCAGAACTACCACAAGCATATAAGTTTTCAATGGTTCAGGCAATTTTGACTGCCAATGCCCAATCGGGATCAGTTCGTCTTTTTCAACCTCTCGACAAGAGCCTGTAACGTCGCCTGCGTCGAATCGGCGAACCACCCCTCGACAAAGGAATCGATGTCAAGCTCCTCCGGATCCGAAAACATCCCTGCCAGATCAGCCCGACACAGGCGGCGGGTTTCAGCCATGGCCCGCGCTGGCAGCGCCAGGTGTGTTCGACACCAGGCAACGGCCCGCTCAATGAGCTGATCGGGCGCAACCACCTCGTCAACCAGACCCAGCTTTTTTGCATCCTCGACCGGAATCATCTGGCCCGCGACCAGGTGACGTTCGGCCGGGTAGGCGCCGATTAGACGAACCAGGGCCTGATGAATAACCGGAGGCACAACCAGGCCGACCTGGACCTCGTTCAAACCCAGGCGAAAATCGCCCTCGGCCTGGATGCGATAGTCGGCAAACAAAGCAATGACCGTTCCACCGGCCGGACTGTGACCGGTCAGGGCGGTGACGACCAGCATGTCGCTGCGCGCGATCTGGCCCAGCAAACCGAAGAATGATTTCCAGAAATCCTTCATGCCCTGTTCATCAAGCGTCAGCAATTCCGGCACATCCAGGCCGGCCGAGAACAGCCCGGGGCTGCCGGACAGAATCAGTGCGCGGATCTTTCCATCGGCGGCCTCGCGAATGGACTGGCCCAGAGATTCCACCAGGGCCGGGTTGAGTGCATTGACCGGCGGACGGTTCAGACGCAGCTCCAGGATGTCGTCGGAATGACTGAATTGTTCTATCATTTTTCGGTATTTTTTCATTGACCTGCTCGCCAGATTACTACATGCCACCGACCGCTTGTGACAAAATGCCGCCGCAACCATCAAGGAAAGATCATGAATCTCATCATGTCACACGCTACCATGGCGCTGCTGGCCTTTTTTGCCCTGGCTTGTCATCCGCTGGCCGCCGAGCCGCTCGACATCGATAATCCCTGGACCCCGGAAGCCCCGCCGGGCCGGATGATGGCCGGCTTCATGACCCTGACCAATCTCAGCGATGAACCGATCGTGCTGGTCGATGCATTCAGTCCGCTGTTCGAGCGTGTCGAAATCCATACCATGATCATGGAGGATGGGGTGATGCGCATGCGTCGCCTCGAACACCTGACCATCGAGCCCGGCGAATCCGTGGCTCTCGAACCAGGCGGCAAGCACCTGATGTTGATGCGTCCCCGGGAAAAGCTTTCAACCGGTGATCAAATTCCTGTCATCCTGATCGACAGCAACGATATAGAGCACCAACTGATCTCGATCGTCCGTCCCCGACCTGTCCGATAGCCGGCAAGACTCGACCCTCCTGTCCACAGCGGTTCCATGCCACCCTTGAATCAACGACTGCAGTATGATTAGAGCTTGATCCCGGGGCTCGAGGCATGTTCGAAACAGAACCCGCCACAACTGCATTGCTTCTGACCGCCGCTGGTCTGCTGCTTGTACTCAGCGTCCTGTTCAGCCGGCCCTCGGAGCGGATCGGCATCCCGGTGGTACTGGTCTTCTTGCTGATCGGCCTGCTGGTCGGGTCCTACCTGCCGGAAAATTTCGTCGATTTCGACCTGGCCTTTCGCATCGGGACCGTCGGACTGGTGCTGATCCTGTTCGATGGTGGCTTGAA
>SKOF01000324.1 GCA_007120155.1 Thioalkalivibrio sp.
CGTGACCGTGACCGTGACCGTGACCGTGACTGTGGTCGTGACCGTGGTCGTGGGTCTCCCAGATGCCGCCGCTGCGTACCGGATAGGTCACCAGATCCGCGTCATGCAGCAATGCGATGCGGTGCGCATCCGGCGGCAGCCCGGACAGGGGGCGCACCAGGAAATTCTCCAGTTCGGGGCCTACCCAGATCACGACCTGCGCCTCCTGCAGGCTGCGCATTCCGGAAGGGCGCAGGGCGTGGTCGTGGGGCGATGCGCCGCCGGGTACCAGGAGCACCGGTTCGGAGATCCCCCGGGTCACCCCCATGACCAGATCGTGTACGGGCTTGATGCTGACGACAACGCGCGGCGGTTCCTGGGCCCGGGCGGTGGGGATGGCGAGCATAACGACCCACAGGCACAGGACAAGGCGGGAAAGCGGTGTTAGTCTCGGGGCATACCAGCGCGGCATGAGACGGTCTCCATGGGAGTTCGTTTATGGGTGTAATAGTATAACAGCCATGCCCGTCGTCCAGTCGGGCAATCAGACCCGGTGGATTGTCTGTCAAGGAGCCTGCCGTGAGTGGTCGGGAAACAAGCGTTTCAGGCGCGGCGCCTCTGGTGGAGGCGCGTGGCGTGGAACTGGTATTGGGCGGGCGGCGGATCCTCCATCATGTGGATCTGACCGTGCAGCGCGGCCGGATTGTCACCCTGATCGGTCCCAACGGCGCGGGCAAGACCTGCCTCGTGCGGGTGCTGTTGGGCCTGCTGACCCAGACGGGCGGGCGGGTGGCTCGAGCGCCCGGTCTGAAGGTGGGTTACATGCCCCAGCGTGTGCTGGTGGACGAAGTGCTGCCCATTACCGTTGGGCGTTTTCTCACCCTGGGAGGTCGGGCCGGGCGCAGGCGCCAGCGTGAAGTGCTCGAGGAGACCGGCGTGGCGCATCTGATGGATCAACCCATCCAGTCGGTGTCCGGCGGCGAGATGCAACGGGTGCTGCTGGCGCGTGCCCTGTTGCGCGAGCCGGACCTGCTGGTGCTGGACGAGCCCGCCCAGGGTGTGGATGTGGGCGGCCAGGGAGAGGTGTTTCGTCTGATTGCCGGGCTGCGCGAACGCTACGGCTGTGGCGTGCTCCTGGTCTCCCACGAGTTGCACCTGGTGATGGCCGCGGCGGATGCGGTGGTCTGCCTGAACCAGCACGTGTGCTGCACCGGCCGCCCCGAGGCAGTCAGCCACCACCCGGAGTACCTGAAGCTCTTCGGTGATCCCACCGAGGCGCGAGGTCTCGCGGTCTACGCCCACGATCATGACCACCGCCACGACTTGCACGGCCGCGTGGTAGAAAATGAAGAGCAGCAGGAAACGCCATGAAAGCGCCTTGCCACTTGCCACTTGCCACTTGCCACTTGCCACTGCCTTTAATATGGACGACTTCATCCTCAGAGCGCTGATGGGCGGCATGGCGGTGGCCCTGGTGGCGGGACCGCTGGGTGCCTTCGTGGTGTGGCGGCGCATGGCCTATTTCGGCGACACCCTGGCCCATTCGGCCCTGTTGGGGGTCGCGCTGGGCTTCCTGCTGGGCATCAGCCTGAATCTGACGGTGATCGCTCTGTGCACCGGGCTTGCGGTCCTGCTGGTGGTTCTTCAGCGCCAGCGGCGGCTGGCCAGCGATACCCTGCTCGGCATCCTCGCGCACAGCACGCTGTCCCTTGGCCTCGTGGCCGTGGCCTTTCTGGAAGGCGTGCGCATCGACCTCATGGGTTACCTGTTCGGCGACATCCTGGCGGTCTCCCAGACCGATCTGGCGTGGATCTTCGGCGGCGGCCTGCTGGCGCTGCTGTTGCTGGCCGTCCTGTGGCGCCCCCTGCTGGCCATGACCGTGCACGAGGATCTGGCCCGCGTCGAGGGCGTCCCCGTGATGTGGGTCAGTCTGGGTTTCATGCTGCTGATAGCGGTGGTGATCGCCGTGGCCATGAAGGTGGTGGGCATCCTGCTGATCACCTCGCTGATGATCATCCCGGCCGCCACCGCCCGACGGCTTGCCGCCACGCCGGAACAGATGGCGGTGCTGGCGGGCGTGTTCGGTGCGCTGGCCGTGGCGGGTGGGGTGGCCGGATCACTGCAATGGGATACCCCGACGGGTCCGAGCATCGTGGTGGCGGCCGCCGCGTTGTTCGTGGTGGTCTATATCGTGCCCGGGCGGCGGTTTCGTCGGGCCGTGTGAAGCGCTGTGGCGACGCTGGGAAACAGGAGACCGGCCTTGCCGCTACTCCCTGATCTCGCCTCTGCCTTCATAACGCTCCAGCAGGATGAACGTGTACGGATAGGCATTCCTTTCGTCCGGCCCGTGTTCCTCGCGGCGCACTTCCCGCCAGTCATCACCGATCCCGGGGAACCAGGTGTCGCCCTCGAATGCGTGGTCGATGCGGGTGAGATGGATCCGGTCGGCCCGGGGCAGCGTGTCCGCAAAGAGCCGGGCGCCGCCGATCACGAACAGCTCAGGCGCATCGCCCGCCGCCCGAATCCCTTCGTCGACGGAATGCACCACGATCGCACCTTCGGCCCGGTAGTCCGGGTCGGAAGTGATGACGATGCTGGTACGCCCAGGCAGTGGTCTGCCGATGGATTCCCAGGTCCTGCGCCCCATGAGCATGGGCGCGCCCATGGTGGTGCGCTTGAAGAAGGCCAGGTCCGCGGGCAGGTGCCAAGGCAATTGATTGTTGCGGCCGATGAGGTTGTTGCGGTCGACGGCAACGATGAGGGAGAGTTTCATGTCAGTGGCAAGTATCAAGTGGCTAGTGGCAAGGTAAAACCACCCTCACCGCGGCCCTCTCCCTGAGGGAGAGGGGGAAATGCGGTACAGACCGGTAACATCGTTTACAGATTAAACCGGGCACATGGTTTACAGGTAACTTGCATCGGCGAGGAGGAACGAGCCGATGCCCTGGAAAGAGACCTGTGCCATGGATCAGA
>SKOF01000085.1 GCA_007120155.1 Thioalkalivibrio sp.
ATCCCTTCCTCACCACTGGAGGCTGTCAGCACGGCATAGCCGTTCTTCTCCAGCATGGCCTTGAGGACGTGGACCTCGGTGGGAGAATCATCAACTACCAGGATGCGCGTCATCGAACCTTCTCTCCGTCGTGTTGTAGTCCATTGCCTGCCTGGACCGCTGCGCTCAGGTCGCAGCCCGGCCCGACTCCGCGCTCACCCGGTGGGCAGGCCATTCAGTGCTGCTTCACATGCAACTTGATGGCGCCAAGCAGGTCATCACGGGTGAAGGGCTTGGTCAGATACTGCTCCGACCCCACGATACGTCCGCGCGCCTTATCAAAGATGCTGTCCTTGCTGGACAACATGATTACCGGCGTCTGCTTGAACAGGCGGTTGTGCTTGATCAGCGCACAGGTCTGGTAGCCGTCCAGCCGGGGCATCATGATGTCCACGAATATGATGTCGGGCTTGTGCTCGGCGATCTTGGCCAGGGCTTCGAAGCCGTCCGTGGCGGTCACCACATCGCAGCCCTGTTTCTTGAGCAGGGTCTCGGCAGTTCGGCGGATGGTCTTGCTGTCATCAATCACCATGACCTTGAGCCCGGCCAGTTCGACCTGGCCGTCGACACTGCCCTGAATTTCTTCGCTCACAGCACCCCCAAGCATCCGTAAACTGTCGAAGTTTCGGGCCGAATTTACTCCATGACCTGGGTTTAATCAAACAGATAGCCAAGGCCCAAGGACAGTTACAGGCTCAATGTTAGGTGACTTCTAGGCGCTTCAGGCGCCCATCGGTCAGGGGAAATGTGCCCTTCATCACACTCCGTGCGCCACCAGCGGTCACAGGGCCGCGCCGGCAGTCCGGGCCGACCGGAATCCGCGGTTCCCTGATTGTGGTAGGGCCACGTACTGCATTATCTTGAATCGGGGCGGAGCCGCCGCCCCGATGACCGGCAGAGATCCCCCAACCCACTGGAGCCCCCCTTGCAGGCCACATCACGACACATCGGTGTCATCATGGATCCCATCGGATCCATCAATGTCAGGAAGGATTCCACCTTCGCCATGCTGCTGGCCGCACAGCGCCGGGGCTGGACCGTGTACTACATGGAACAGCACGATCTGTGGCTTGAGGACGGCCGTGTCCGGGCGGCTGCCCGCAACCTGGAACTGCGCGATGATCCGCTGGACTGGTACACCCTCGGCCAGGTGCAGGAACGGCCCCTCGATTCCATCGAGGCGGTGCTTATGCGCAAGGATCCGCCGTTCGATATGGAATATGTGTACACCACCTACCTGCTGGAGCTGGCCATGCAGGAAGGCTGCCTGGTGGTGAATCGGCCGGACAGCCTGCGCGACGCCAACGAGAAACTGTTCACCGCATGGTTCCCCCAGTGCTGCCCCCCGACACTGGTCAGCCGGGACATCACCCGCCTGCGCGGGTTTCTCGAGCGTCAGCAGGATATGGTGGTCAAACCGCTGGACGGCATGGGCGGCGCATCGGTGTTCCGTGTGCGCAAGGGAGACCCGAACACCGGCGTCATTCTGGAGACGGTCACCGGGCACGGGCAACGCACGGTCATGGCGCAACGCTTCCTGCCCGAGTATGTCGACGGCGACAAGCGCATCCTGCTCGTGGATGGCGAGCCCGCTCCGTACGCCCTGGCCCGAATCCCCGCAAGCGGCGAGGCCCGCGCCAACCTGGCCGCCGGCGGACGCGGCGAAGGGGTGGCGCTCACCGAACGCGACCGCTGGATCTGCGATCAGGTGGCGCCGGCGCTCAGGGAACGTGGGCTCATGTTCGTGGGGCTGGACGTGATCGGCGACTACCTCACGGAAATCAATGTCACCAGCCCCACCTGCATTCGCGAGCTGGATGCCCTTTATGGACTGGACATCGGCGGCTGGCTCATGGATGCCATCGGCCGGCGCCTGGAGGCGGCCCGGTGAGTCGAAGCGGCTGGCTGATGCTGCTCCCGATCGCACTGCTGCTTTCCGCCTGCGAGCGGCCCGAGATCCATACGCAACGGATCCTGGCCTTCGGTACGCTGGTGGAGGTCAGCATCTACAGTGCGGATGCCGAACTGGCGCGCACCGCCACCGAGGCCGTGCGCCAGGACCTTGAACGCATGCATCGCGCCTGGCACCCGTGGGAGCCCGGCGCACTGGGGCGCACCAACGAGCAGCTGGCGACGCAGAATGAATTTTCCGTCGACCCGTCGATCCTGCCGCTGCTGGAACTCGGTCAGGCGCTGGAACGGCGAAGTGACGGGCTGTTCAACCCGGCCATGGGCGACCTCATCGCCTTGTGGGGTTTCCACGGTGATGATCGCCCCGACGACCCGCCGCCCGCGGATGCACAGATCCGGCAGTGGCTGGAACGTGCGCCGTCCATGGCGCACATCGAACTTGACGGACTTCGCGCACGCGCCACCCGGCCCGGCCTGCGCCTGGACCTGGGCGGATTCGCGAAAGGCTACGGGGTGGATCGCGCCATGCAGCGGTTGAGGGATATGGGTATCGAGCACGCCATCATCAACGCCGGGGGCGACCTGCGGGCCATCGGCCAGCCGGGCAACCGGCCCTGGCGCATCGGCATCCGTCATCCGGACGGCGAGGAGATCATGGCTTCCCTCGAACTTCGGGGTGATGAGAGCGTCTATACATCCGGCGACTATGAGCGTTATTTCGTGTACGACGGCATCCGTTATCACCACATACTCGATCCGCGCACCGGCCAACCGGCCCGGGAGGCGCGATCCGTGACCGTGCTGCACCACGACGGCGCCGAGGCCGATGCCGCCGCCACCGCCCTGTTCGTGGCCGGACCCGGGCGATTCGCGGAGATCGCCGCGGGCCTCGGTATCCGCAAGGCCATGCTGCTGGATCCGCAAGGCAATATGCACATGACACCGGACATGGCCGAACGCGTGCGTTTCGAAGCGGAGCCCGCCCCCGCTGTGCGCATTTTGGAACTACCGCGATGACGCGCGGCGACGCCCTGGTGATCATGTTTGCGGCGTTGCTGGCCGGGTGGTCCTTCACCGAGTTCTGGGGTGTACAGGGGCCGGGCGCCACCGAGGTGCGGATCGTCTCCGGAAACGAGGAATTCGCCCGGCTGCCGCTTGCCCGGGACACCCGCATCGACGTCCCGGGACCCGCCGGCATCACCCGGGTGGAGATCGCCGACGGTGCCGCCCGATGCGCCCGCTCCCCGGGCAGCGCGGGCATCTGCCAGCGCGCCGGCTGGCTCCGCGAGACCGGCGACATGGCGGTGAGCCTGCCAAATCGCGTGCTGATCGAGATCCTGGGTGAAGGGGAAAAACAATTCGACAGCATCAACCACTGATGAATGTAGCAGGGGCAAGTCCCCCGAAGCGGCCCCCACTTGCACCCTGTCTCTTGTATCGTGTCCCTGATGCGCTTATCAACCACTCGTGAAGACCATCTGATCGCCTGGCTGGCGGCACTGGCCGTTGCCATCCACGTGCTGGAATCGGCCCTGCCCAGCCCCCTGCCGGGGGTCAAACCGGGTCTCGCAAACGTGATCACCGTAGTGGCACTGCTGATGTACGGCTGGCGCGTGGCGGCCTGGATCACCGTGCTGCGTGTCATCGCAGGCAGCCTGTTGACGGGCACGTTCCTGAGCCCCACCTTCCTGCTCAGCATCAGCGGCGCCCTGGCAAGCCTGGCCGTGCTGCTGGCCGCCCACGCCCTGGCCGGCGCCCGGCTGAGCGCCCTGGGTCTGTGCGTGCTCGCGGCCATGGCCCACATGCTGGGGCAGTTCCTGATCGCCTACACGCTGATCATCCCCCATCCGGCCCTGTTGAAGCTTCTGCCGGTCCTGCTGACGGCCGCCCTGCTGTTCGGCGTGGTCACTGGTACAATGGCCAACCGGATCTACCGACTGCCTCCGGCAACACCCTCATGAGCGCAGCCCCGTCCGTCAATACCATCACTTCCGGCGACCGGCTGGGCCTCACCCTGTTCCTCGCGGCCGTGGTTCACGGCATCGTGATCCTGGGCGTCGGCTTCGGCATCCACCTGGGGTCCGGCGAGCGTGCACCGCCCATGATCGATGTGGTGCTGGTGCAGACCGAATCACCCACCCCGCCCGAGGAGACCGAGCGCATCGCCCAGGCGGATCAGCAGGCCAGCGGCCAGGCGGAGGAGCCCGACCGGCCCAGCGCGCCGATGACGGCGCCGCTGCCGCTGCCCACCGACGGCCAGGCCCGGGAGCAGGCCACTCCCACGGCGCCCGAGCCGGTCCCGGCGGAGGAGATCCCGGTGCTCGCCGTTGACGCAGCGGAGACGCCGGCACCTGAACCGGAACCCGTGGAGGAGGCCCCGCGTCAGGATGTGCCCAGCGCGGACCGGCTCGTGGAGCGCAGCCTCGAGATGGCACGGCTCAGTTCCGAGATCAGGGAACGTACGCAGCGCTACGCCGAACGCCCCCGTATCCACTACGTGGATGCCCTGAGCGCCCGCAGTGCCGTGGAGGCCAGCTACATCGAGTCCTGGGTACGCAAGGTGGAGCGGGTGGGTAATCTGAACTATCCGGACGACGCCCGCCGCCGGCGACTGGACGGCTCGCTCATTCTGAACGTACTGCTGGATCGCGAGGGGCGTGTGCTCACGGTGGAAGTGGCCTCCAGTTCCGGGCACCAGATCCTGGATGATGCTGCCCGACGCATCGTGGAACTGTCCAGCCCCTTTGCACCCTTTCCCGAAGAGATGCGCAAGCGGTACGATCAGCTGATGATCACACGCACCTGGGTATTCCAGGGCGAGGCCCGCATGCGCACCCGATTCTGAGATGGAAGTATCATCTCACCGTCCGGGCTTGCGATGATCCGGGTCCGCGCCCGATACTCCCGTATACCTCGCCACGCATTCAGCTCATGACCGCCAGCACCAACTTCACAAATCAGTTCCTCATCGCCATGCCCGGCCTGGAGGATCCGAATTTCTTTCATTCGGTCACCTATGTCTGTGAACACAGTGACGAAGGGGCCATGGGCATCGTCATCAACCAGCCGTCAGACCTGACCCTGCGTACCGTGCTCGAGCACATGCAGATCGAGGCGGACGATACCTGTGAGCAGATCCCCGTATACAACGGCGGCCCCGTGCAGCCGGACCGCGGCTTCGTGCTCCATCCGCCTGGCGGCTCATGGTCGTCTTCGGTACAGGTGGCGGACACCGTGGCCGTGACCACCTCAAGGGACATTCTCGAAGCCATGGCACGCCATGAAGGGCCGGAACGCTGCCTGGTCGCCCTGGGCTACGCCGGCTGGGGCGCGGGGCAACTGGAGCAGGAGATCGCCGGCAATGCCTGGCTCACCACATCCGCGTACCCGGATATCCTTTTTTCACTGCCCGCTCCGGACCGCTGGCAAGCCGCGGCCACCCGGCTCGGTATCGACCTCTCGCTGATGAGCGGTGATGCGGGACATGCATGAAGGCAGTGGCAAGTCTCAAGTGGCTAGTGGCAAGCGATTGACGGCGCTGGGGCTGGATTTCGGGCAGCGGCGTATCGGGGTGGCGGTAGGCAGTGCGGACAGCGGCGGCGGCACACCGCTGGGCACGGTGGCCAACCGGGGCAATGAGCCGGACTGGAATGCACTGGACCGGCTGGTGCGCGAATGGCGGCCCGGGGTCTTCGTGGTGGGCAAACCCTTCAATCTGGACGGCAGCGATCACGGACTTGAACCCCTGATCGAGCGCTTCTGCGAGCGGCTTTCCGATCGGTATGCACTGCCCGTGGTACGGGTGGACGAACGACTGAGCTCCATGGAGGCTGCGGGGCGCCTGCGCGAGGCCCGCCAGAGCGGGCGGCGGGGTCGCCGGGTACGCAAGGAAGACATCGACGCGATCTCGGCCGTGATCCTGCTGGAGAACTGGCTCTCGGACGGCTGACAGTCCGCCCCGCATCATCCACCCGTACCAGCCGTCCGGAAGCACGTTGGATCCGTGGCAGCCGAACGGTGAACGATGCATGGGCATGTAGTGCACCCCCGCCACCCATCCTGTAACATTCTGCGGGCCGGAAAACACCCGAACGCAAGGGAGCGCGCCAGAGCCGCCAACCGCGCGGGGGACACGACATGAGCGAAGACATCCAGGCTGTGCTGGACCGCATGGCCGAGGCACTCAAGCAGCGCCTGAGCGCCCGGGGCACCCCGGACCCGGTGATGATCGGTATTCATACCGGCGGCGTATGGGTGGCCCAGGCCCTGCATCGGCGGCTGGGCCTCTCCCAGCCCCTCGGGATGCTGGATATCTCTTTTTACCGGGACGACTTCAGCCGCATCGGCATGCACCCCCAGGTCAAGCCGTCCAGCCTGCCCTTCTCCGTGGACGACCGGCATATCGTGCTGGTGGACGACGTGCTGTTCACCGGACGCACCATCCGCGCCGCCCTCAACGAGATCTTTGACTTCGGGCGCCCGGCCTCCGTGACGCTGGCCGTGCTGGTGGAACGCGACGGGCGGGAACTGCCCATGGAAGCGCAGGTGGTGGGCCAGCACCTCAGCCTGCGCCCGGACCAGCAGGTGAAGCTGCGCGGCCCCGACCCGCTCCGGCTGGAGATCGCCAACCTGAAGGGCCAGCCGTGAGCAGCTCGATTCAGACGTCCCCGCTTATTCCGGCACCGGGCCCCCTGCCCGCCAGTCTGCAGTTCACTGATGAGGGCCGATTGCAGCATCTGCTCACCATCGAGGGCCTCTCGCACGCACTGATCACCGAGATTCTCGACACGGCGGAATCCTTCGCCAGCATGAATGCCAAGTCCGTGAAGAAGGTGCCGCTGCTGCGCGGCAAGACCGTGGTGAACCTGTTCTTCGAGGCCAGCACGCGCACCCGGACCACCTTCGAACTGGCCGCGAAGCGCCTTTCCGCGGACGTGCTCAACATCAACATCTCCACCTCGGCCACGGTCAAGGGCGAGAGCCTGCTGGACACCCTGCGCAACCTGGAAGCCATGTACGTGGACATGTTCGTGGTGCGCCACCAGGCGAGCGGAGCGGCCCACTTCATCGCCCGTCACGTGGCTTCGCATGTGGCCGTGCTCAACGCCGGCGACGGGCGCCATGCCCACCCCACCCAGGCCCTGCTGGACATGTTCACCATCCGCCGTCACAAGGGCGACTTCAGTGCCCTGCGCGTGGCCATTGTGGGCGACATCCTTCACTCCCGGGTGGCCCGTTCCCAGATCCACGCCCTGAACATCCTCAACACCGGAGAGATCCGGGTGATCGCGCCCCAGTCACTGCTGCCCGCCCATGTGGAATCGCTCGGCGTGCACGTCTACAACGATATCCGCGCAGGCCTGCGGGACGTGGACGTAGTCATCATGCTGCGTCTGCAACGCGAACGCATGGAGGCGGGCCTGTTGCCCTCGGAACACGAATTCTTCCAGCTCTACGGACTCACCCAGGAACGCCTGGCCCTGGCCAATCCGGGCTGCCTGGTCATGCATCCGGGCCCTGCGAACCGGGGCGTGGAGATCGACTCCCGCGTGGCCGACGGGCCCCAGTCGGTGATCCTCGAACAGGTCACCTACGGCATTGCCGTGCGCATGGCGGTCATGTCCATGATCATGGGCGGAGGCCTGACGCAGTGAAGCTGCTCATCGAGAACGGCCGCCTGGTGGACCCGGCCCAGGGTCTGGACCGTGTCGCCAGCATCTATATCCAGAGGGATGCGGTGGTGGCCCTGGACGACGCGCCCGAGGGCTTCGAGCCGCAGCGACGCATCGATGCCGCCGGACGTCTGGTCATCCCCGGCGTGGTGGATCTGGCCGCCCGCCTGCGAGAACCCGGCCAGGAGCACAAGGCCACCATCGCCTCGGAGACCCGGGCCGCTTCGAGCGCCGGCATCACCACCCTATGCTGCCCGCCGGATACCAACCCGCCCGTGGATTCTCCGGCGGAAGTGGAACTCATCACCCGGCGTGCCAAGCAGGCCTGCGGCGTACGCGTCCATGCACTGGGTGCACTGACCGCCGGGCTCGGGGGCGACCAGCTCTCGGAGATGGCAGCCCTCAAGCGCGCAGGGGTGCTGGGGGTCAGCCAGGCGCTCAAACCCATGGCCAGCCACCTGCTGCTGCGCCGGGCCATGGAGTACGCCGCCAGCCATGAACTGACCGTGTTCCTGCATCCCATCGACTGGTCGCTCAACGCCCATGGCTGCGTGCACGAAGGGCCCGTGGGCACCCGCCTGGGTCTGCCCGGCATCCCGGAGGCAGCGGAAACCGCGGCGCTCGGCATGATCCTGGCGCTCACCGAACAGACCGGTGTGCGGGTGCATCTGTGCCGCCTGTCGACGGCCCGGGCCGCACACCTGGTGGCGCGCGCACGCGCCGACGGACTGCCGGTGAGCGCCGACGTGGCGGCCCACCAGCTGTTCCTCACGGATATGGACGTGGCCGACTTCAACACCCTGTGCCATGTGATGCCCCCGCTTCGCAGCCAGCGCGACCGGGACGGCCTGCGCCAGGCGGTGGCCGACGGTGCGGTCTCGGTCATCTGCTCGGATCATCAGCCCCACGAGGCGGACACCAAGCTCGCACCTTTTCCGGACACCCAGCCCGGCATCTCGGCACTCGAAACCCTGGTGCCCCTGACCCTGCGTCTGGTGGAAGAAGGAGTGCTGAACCTCACCGAGGCGGTGCGCTGCCTGACGGCGAATCCCGCAGCGATCCTGGGCCTGCCGGTGGGCACCCTGGCACCGGGCCACCGGGCCGACATCTGCATCCTGGACATGGATGCGGACTACGCTCCGGAGCCGGGCAACTGGGTCAGCCAGGGACGCAACAGCCCCTTCTTCGGATGGACGTTCCGCGGCCGGGTCACGCACACCCTGGTGGCAGGGAGGGTCATCTACGAGCATGCGCAGCGTTGAATACGCCTTTTGCCACCGCGACACCGAGGCACAGGGGTGGCAATGACCGGATTGCAGACGGGCCGCGCCCCGTGGACATCCGAACCGGCCCCGTATACTCGCCTGATGTCGCCCGCCCCGTGCTGCGCCTGCCCTGACCATAAGGAGTTCCGCCGCATCCCCGCTCCTCGGCGGCAATCCCTGAACAAACCGCTTCCGGAGTACGGAATAAAGCCATGAACAAGCCACATCGCGGCACCATCTTTGTCGAGGACGCGAGTATCCTCGCCCACGATGCCTTCGCAGGTGAGCAGTACATCCTGCGCGTGCATGCGCCCCGCTGTGCGCAGAGCGCCAAACCCGGCAGTTTCGCGCACATACAGTGCGATCCCCTGCTGCCCTTGCGCCGGCCGCTGTCGATCATGCGTGCCGACCCCCGAGCGGGCTGGGTGGAGTTTCTCTACAAGGCGGTGGGAGAAGGCACCCGGCTGCTGGCGCACAGAGCCGTGGGCGAGACCCTCAGCATTATGGGTCCCATCGGCAAACCGTTCCAGCCCCATGGCGACCGGCCCCTGGCACTGCTGCTTGGCGGCGGTGTCGGCATCCCGCCTATGGTGTTTCTCGCATCGATGCTGCGCACCAACCCGGTCTATCAACCGGTGATGTTCATGGGTTCCGAGGCACCATTTCCGTTCAGGACACGGCCATCCGGGATCATGCTGCCCGGAATGCCCGACGGTGTGATCGCCACCATGCCCCTTCTCGAGGACTGGGGTGTCCCCTGCCGGCTCACCAGCCTGTCGGACTTCCCGGGCTGTCATGAGGGTTACGTCACCGACCTGGCCAGGCTGTGGCTGGACGCACTGGAAGGGCCCGCGAGACACCGGGTCGAGATTTTCGCCTGCGGCCCCCACCCGATGCTGGAGGCGTGCGCTCGGCTGGCGGTGGAGTATCACGTCCCCTGCCAGGTTTCACTGGAGGAATTCATGGCCTGCGCCGTGGGCGGCTGCGCCGGATGCGTGGTGGAAATCAGGACGGATCAGGGTCCCGCCATGAAGCGGGTGTGCGTGGACGGGCCGGTGTTTGACGCGAAGACAGTGTTTTGAAGTGCGAAGTGTGAATTGGGAAGGGGGAAATGAAGTGAGAAGTGAGAAGTGAGAAGTGAGAAGTCAAGTTATTCCATTTCCGAGTTCCCAATTCCAAATTCACACTTCGCACTTCATTCCTCCTTGTCAAGGCCGCTCTCCGACAGCGGCTTGAGGTCATCGAAGTGGGTGGCGGCAGGGCGGGCGCTTTCCGCCGGGGGCGGGGTGACGACGTCGCTGGGCATCTGCAGGGAGTCGTCGGCCTCCTTGGTGGCCTTCACGCCGCCGCCGAAGTGGATGCGCCATTCCAGATCCCCACGGGAATCGGCCTTGGCAAGCGCCTCCTGCAGGCTGATCGTGCCCGCCTTGTGCAGCTCGAACAGGGACTGGTCGAAGGTATGCATGCCTACAGAGGCGCCCTTTCCGATGATCTCCTTGATTCCGTTGATCTCGCCCTTGCGGATCAGCTCGGAGATGTAGGGCGTGTTGAGCAGTACTTCGGTGGCAGGCAGGCGGCTGCCGTCCTTGGTGGTCACCAGCCGCTGGCACATGATGCCCTTGATGTTGAGAGACAGATCCATGAGGATCTGCCGCCGGGAATCCGGCGGGAAGAAGTTGATGATGCGGTCCAGGGCCTGGTTGGCGTTGACCGCGTGAATGGTGGAGAGCACGAGGTGGCCGGTATCGGCGTAGCTGAGCGCGGCCTCCATGGTGTTCAGGTCCCGGATTTCTCCGATCATGATCACGTCCGGCGCTTCGCGCATGGCCTCGCGCAGGGCGTTCTCGTAGGACATGGTGTCGAGCCCCACCTCCCGCTGCCCGACGATGGACTTGCGGTGGGTGAATGAATACTCGATCGGATCCTCCACCGTGAGGATGTGACCGTAGGTCTGCGCGTTGCGATAGTCGATCATGGACGCCAGCGTGGTGGACTTGCCCGAGCCGGTGGAGCCCGCCACGATCACAAGGCCATTCTTGCCCAGCACCAGATCCTTGAGCACAGTCGGAAGATGAAGCTGTTCGATCGTGGGAACATCGGACTTGATGTAACGGATTACCATGGAGACTTCGCCGCGCTGCATGTAGATATTCACGCGAAATCGCCCCAGTTCCTCCACGGAGATGCCGATGTTCATC
>SKOF01000090.1 GCA_007120155.1 Thioalkalivibrio sp.
CGGTAGGTGATGGGCACCGCCTGGAACAGGCTTTCCTCGAAGTAGAACAGGCCGTACTTGATCTCGTCCTGCACCTGGGGTTTCTTCACCCGGACCTCGTTCGTGCGCCACAGCACCTGGACACGGGTTTCCAGCTCCCGGGTCAGCTCCTCGCGCTCCTCGCGCCCGATCCGGCGGTCGTTGAGCCGGTCGGCGGCCAGGAAGACCCGCCGCTGGGCCTCCATCACCGTGCGTCGCCGGGCTTCGGTGGGATGCGCCGTGAACACGGGGATGTAGGCCAGCTGGTCCAGCAGGGTCTGCAGCTTGTCCGCGGGCACGCCCTGCTCGTGAAACTCACGCAGGGTATGGTCGAAGGACCCCACCCACAGGGGCCCGCCCTCGCTCACCTGGCGCCTGCGTTCCCGGTAGAGAAAGTCCTCCTCCGCGATATTGGCCAGACTGAAGTAGGTGCTGAAGGCGCGGATGATCAGCTCGAGGCTTTCGGCATCCAGCTTGTCGATGAAGGTCATGAGCCTGGCGCGCCTGGCCGGGTCGTCCTGCTTGCGCAGCGCGATATAACCCTTGCGCAATTTCTCCACCGCGGCCAGCAGACGGCGGCCCTCAAGGCGCTTGAGCACCTGGCCGAGCAGATTGCCGAACAGTTTCACCCGGGCGCGCAGTTCCTTGTCCCGGGGAGGCAGCGTGGCGGGGATCAACTGGTCTTCATTCATAGGGGATCGCACGGCTTCCCGGGGATGACACCCGGCGCCACCGTCGTGGCGGAATGGCGGGCGCCGCACGGGCGCCCGGCGTGAATCAGCCGCGCATTATACCCGCAAAGGTCCCTGCAGCCGCAAACGCCCCGAGGCATGCCGCCATGGCACACCCGTGGGGCGCCCCGTGACAACCACTTACATGACGGGTTGCCGAGCCTGTCAGGGTTTGCCTGGCGGGACCCGGGCGGCGACCAGGTCCCGGTAGAGTGTCGCGTAGGCCTCGGCGCTGCGCGTCCAGCTGAAGTCCTGCGCCATGGCCGCCCGGACCAGGCGCCGCCACAAGTCGGGCTGATGGTAGAGGGCCAGGGCACGGGCAAGTGCATCGGCCAGGGCTCCGGGAAGGGCGGCATCAAAGCAGATACCCGTGGCATCACCGGCCTCCACACCGGCGGGGTCCGCATCCACCACCGTGTCCGCAAGCCCTCCGGTACGGCGCACCACCGGCACGGTGCCGTAGCGCAGGCTGTACATCTGGTTCAGCCCGCAGGGTTCGAAGCGCGAGGGCATGACGAAGATGTCCGCACCCGCCTCCACCCGGTGGGCCAGGGTTTCGTCGTAACCGATATGCACACCCACGCGGCCGGGGTGGCGCTCCGCCAGGCGCCGGGCCGCCTGTTCGAGCGCAGACGCCCCGGTACCCACCACCACCAGTTGCGCCTCCCCGGTAGCCAGCAGCGGCTCGGCGGCCCTGAGCAGCAGATCAACGCCCTTCTGCGCCACCATGCGGCCCACGTGCCCCAGCAGGGGCACCCCGCTCGTGCCCCGCAGCTTGAAGTGATCCTGCAGGTCGGTCTTGCAGAGCGCCTTGCCCGAGAGGTCTTCCGGGCCATAGTTGGCCGCAATGTGCCGGTCACGGCCCGGATCCCACTCCTTGTAATCCACCCCGTTGAGGATGCCCGTGAGGGATTCTGCGCGATGGTTGAGCAGGCCGTCGAGGCCATTGCCCAACTGCTGGGTGCGGATCTCCCGGGCGTAGGTGGGGCTCACTGTGGTCACGTGGTCGGCATAGGCGATGCCGCCCTTGATGAACGACATCTGGCCGTGGAACTCCAGCCCCTGGTAATGCCACAGCTCCGGGGGCAGGTTCAGCGCATCGAACGCGTGTCGCGGAAACAGGCCCTGGTAGGCCAGGTTATGAATGGTGAACACGGTGACCGGGCGCGTCTCGTGCATGCCCAGCATGACCGGAGCGAGGCCCGTCTGCCAGTCATGGCAATGCACCACCTCCGGCCGCCAGCCCAGCGGCGTGCGCGCCAGCGACAGGTGTTCAATCAACCGGGCGAAGAGCCCGAAACGCAGGTGGTTGTCCTGCCAGTCCTGCCCGTCCATGGCCCGGTACGGATCACCGGCGCGCTGGAAACAGCGCGGCGCATCAGCCAGGAGGAGAGGCACCCTTGTGCCCGGCAGCATGCCCGAGAGCAGGGTGACCGGATCATCGGGAAAGCCGGGCAGCGTGACGGTGGCGATGGACTCGAGCTTGCCCGCCCGGGCAAGCGCCTGCGGATAGGCCGGCATGAGCAGGCGAATGTCGTGACGCAGGCGCTTCAGGGCCACGGGCAGGCTTGCGCTGACATCGGCCAGCCCCCCGGTCTTCATCAGGGGGTGAATCTCACTGCTGGCAAAGAGTATGCGCATTGGGGGCCTTGCTCCCGGTGTTTCATGAACATGCGTGAATGGAGCGGGAGCCACTCGATGTGTCTCCCGGTGCGAAGCAGTACACTGGGGCCATGATAAAGCAGTCCGGGTGAGGTGCAATTGCGGGCCGGATCCGCCGGCGGCCGGTCCCATCTCCGGCCGACCTTTGTACCTACACGTCCTTGCGCTTGCAATTTTCTCACAGGAGCGGAAACGAGACATGACGATGCAGGTGAACAAGACCCGTGCGTGGCAGGCGCTGGCGTCCCACTTCGATGCGATCCAGGACGTGCACATGCGCGACCTGTTCGAACAGGATCCACAGCGCTTCGACAGGTTCACGCTGCATTTCGAGGACATCCTGCTGGATTACTCCAAGAACCGCATCACCGAGGAAACCCGTGACCTGCTGCTGGATCTTGCGCGCAGCTGCGACGTGGAAGGGTGGCGGGAACGCATGTTCTCCGGGGAAAGGATCAATCACACGGAAGACCGGGCCGTGCTGCACGTGGCGCTGCGCAATCGGGGTCGCCGCCCGATCGTGGTCGA
>SKOF01000354.1 GCA_007120155.1 Thioalkalivibrio sp.
CGGTCTTGGTCTCGGTGGCGCACACCAGCAGCAGATCGTCCAGCGCCGGGTAGTCATCCCCCAGCGGATAGCCGCCGAGCACGCCCTGTTCCGCCATGGCGGCCAGCACCGGGCGCACCGGCCTGTCGAGGCGCAGGGCAATCCCGTGGAAGGCTTCACCATTGAATGCAGCTGTGACACCCAGGGGCTTCAGGCGCTCCAGGAGCGCATGGGTATTGGCGTGGCAATGGCCCGCCACCCGCTCCAGGCCCTCCGGGCCCAGCAGCGCCATGTGGATGGTGGCGGCGGTGACCACCAGACCCTGGTTGGTGCAGATGTTGGAGGTGGCCTTGGACCGGCGGATATGCTGTTCGCGTGCCTGAAGCGTCAGGACGAAACCCGGTCGTCCGTCCGCGTCCCGGGTGCGGCCCACGATGCGCCCGGGCATCTGGCGCACATGCTCCTTACGGCAGCACATGAAGCCGAAATAAGGCCCCCCGGAAGACAACGGCGCGCCCAGGGGCTGGCCCTCGCCGGCGACGATATCGGCGCCTCCGGCACCCCATTCGCCCGGCGGCTTGAGCAGTGCAAGGCTGACCGGGTTTACCACCCCGATCACCTGCGCGCCCTGGGCATGGGCCCAGTCCGTGAGCGCATCCACCTCCTCCAGCACCCCGAAGAAGTTGGGTTGGGGAATGACCAGGGCAGTAATGTCCTCACCCTCGAAGGCCTTCAGCGACGCCGGATCCACCCGCCCGCTCGCGGCATCGAAGGGCACATCCACCAGTTCGATGCCCTGGCCGCCCACGATGGCGCGGGTCACGGAGCGGTACACCGGATTGACCGAGGCGGGCATGAGGATGCGACGCCCCTTGGCCTTGCGGTTGGCGCGTACGCTCATGAGTACCGCCTCCGCCAGCGCCGAGGCGCCGTCGTAGAGCGAGGCGTTGGAGACATCCATGCCGGTCAGCCCCGTGATCATGGTCTGGTACTCGTAGACCAGCTGCAGGGTGCCCTGACTGGCTTCAGCCTGGTACGGGGTATAGGCACTGTAGAACTCGCCGCGGGTGGCAATCTGCCAGACGGCCGCCGGGATATGGTGCTCGTAGGCACCGGCACCGATGAAATTCAACGCCACCTGATCCTGCGCGGCGCGACCGCGCATGAGCCGCGTGACTTCCATCTCGCTCAGCGCCTCGGGCACCCGGGTCAACGGCCCGGAACGCAGTGCCTGCGGGATCTCATCGAACAACTGCTCGATATCGTCGACGCCGATGGCGGCCAGCATGTCCCGGATGTCGGTCTCGGTATGAGGATTGAAAGGCATGACTTAACCTGGTCTGTGTGAAGGCTTGATGTGCGTCCCTGGACTGATCGGGCGGTGACACTGCGGCGGACCTCTCCGTCTCCCGCTCAAGGCCGGGAAGGAGCAGCACACCGGCCGGGCCCCGGACAGGGTGTAGCGGCAACGGGCCATCAGGCCTCCTCGTCCACCAGCGCCTGGTATGCGTCGGCATCAAGGAGCGCGTCCAGGGCACCGTCTTCGGGCTTCAGGCGAAACAGCCAGCCCTCGCCATAGGGGTCCGTGTTGACCAGCTCAGGGCTGTCGGCCAGTTGCTCATTGACCGCCACCACTTCACCGCTCACCGGAGCGTACACGTCAGAGGCGGCCTTGACGGACTCCACCACTGCGCAGGCGGCGCCGGCCTCCTGGCTGCTGCCCACCTCGGGCGTTTCCACGAACACCAGGTCCCCCAGCAGTTCCTGGGCGTGATCGGAGATACCCACGGTGACGGTGCCGTCGGACTCACTGCGCACCCACTCGTGGCTCTTGGTATAGCGAAGATCAGCAGGCGTATTGCTCATGTCGGACTCCCGGGTTTTGTGATTCGAAATCAAACTTCTGACCCAGTGGCACTAGATCTCCACGCAGGCCTTGCCATTGCGCACGAACGGGGGCTTGACCACCCTGGCGGGTTGGGGCTTGCCGCGCATGTCCACTTCCACGTGCTCGCCGGTGCCCGCGGGCACCCTGGCCAGGGCGATGGATACGCCCAGGGTGGGCGAAAACCCGCCGCTGGTGATCTCTCCCTCACCCGCCTCCCCGGCCAGCACACGCATGTGGCCGCGAAGCACACCGCGGCCCTCCAGCACCAGGCCCACGAAGCGGCGAAGCCCGCCGGCGGATTTCTGCGTTTCCAGTGCCGCACGGCCGATGAAATCGCGCTCCGCGGGCTCGAACGCCACGGTCCACGCCAGGCCGGATTCGAGCGGCGAAACCTGCTCGTCCATGTCGGATCCGTAAAGGTTCAAACCCGCCTCCAGCCGCAGGGTATCCCGGGCGCCCAGCCCCGCCGGCGCCACCCCGGCACCCGCCAGGCGATCCCAGAATTCCGGTGCCTCGGTTGCGGGCAGCATGATCTCGAAACCATCCTCACCCGTGTAGCCCGTACGGCCCACGAACCAATCCCCCGCCTGGGCGCCGAAGAACGGTGCCAGGCCATCGGCGGCCGCGGCCACCTCGCCGCTCATCACCGACATCGCCTTGTCCCGGGCCGCGGGTCCCTGCACGGCCAGCATGGCCAGGTCGTCGCGTTCCTGCAGCACCACTTCAAAACCCGTGGCGTGATCGCGCATCCAGGCCAGATCCTTGTCCCGGGTGGCCGCATTGACCACCGCGCGGTAGAAGTCATCCGACAGATAATAGGTGATGAGATCGTCGACCACGCCCCCTTCCGGGGTCAGCATGCAGCTGTAGAGCGCCTTGCCGGGCACCTTGAGCCGGGCCACGTCGTTGGCCAGCAGGCTGCGAAGGTAGTCGCGCGCCCCCCGGCCCTTCACGTCGACGACGGTCATGTGGGAGACATCGAACATCCCGGCGTCCCGGCGGACCTGATGATGCTCGTCCAGCTGGGATCCGTAATGCAGGGGCATGGACCAGCCGCCGAAGTCCACCATTCGGGCACCGGCTTCCACATGCTTCCCATAAAGCGGGGTCTGCTTGCTCATGGCTCAAGACTCCTGAAACGAAAAAGGGGTGGCCGATGCCTCTCACATCGACCACCCCTCTGTCCTGAAACCTGAGAGATTAAACCGCGCGTGGCACGGTGATCCCCTTCGGTGGGCCGATGAACCCGGCCGCTCTCCAGAGCCGATACTTGTGCGCGCACGGTCCGTTTGCCTGAGCGTTTCCGGGTGGAAGTTGCGCCTTCGGCGCCTCTCGCGTCTGCGGAGAGGGCTCTCCCGTGCGTGCAGGGTCCCCGCGGGGAACCCGGATCGGACCCGCACTATAACGCAGTCCGTGGTGAGGAGAAAGGCGTCACGCGCGAGGCACCCCATGTGCCGCATGCCCTGACGGCCTCACGGCCGGCGAACCAGGGCCCGGGTCACGGCCGCCGGACCCTGGTGAAAGGGCCCTTCGTCCAGGGGGGTCACCGTCTCTGCAATCTCCTCGATGTCCCCGTCGACGAAATCCTCCCGCAGCATCACGGCCGAGTAGAGCATGGCCGGGTCCGGGGGCCCGCCACTGGTGTAATCCACCTGTTCCGGGCTGAAGGACTCCAGCAACAGCAGGCCGCCGGGCCGCAGGGCACGCAACATGGCCCGGTGGATGCGCTGGCGCACGTCCGGGGGGAAATGGGCGAAGATGGCGACCACGTGGTCGAACTCGGCCTCGGGCCACTCCCATTCAGCCAGGTCGACCCACAGGGTCTCCAGGGTCACGCCCCGGTCGGCGGCGAGGCTTCGGGCCTTCTCCAGCCCCACCTGCGAACAGTCCACGGAGAGCACATCCAGGCCCCGGGATGCCAGCCATACCCCGTTGCGCCCCTCCCCGTCCGCCACGGCGAGCACACGCTGGCCCGGGCGGTAAAGCCGCTCATGGCTCACCAGGAAGGCGTTGGGGGCCTCGCCATAGGCGAATCCGGGCTTCCGGTAGCGATCGTTCCAGAATTCCTTCATGATAAACCCCCTGTGAATCAACAGAATTCGTGGTCGTTCAGGCATTGACGGTGCGGCGGGAACCGCACCCCCGCCAGGGCCCGCATTCGCCACGCGTTGCCGACATCGTGGCCCATGTCCGGGAGCCCCGCCGAAGCCACAAGGAGGCCCCATGTCCGTTCAAAGCATCCTGCCCGCCTTGCTGATCATGATCACCCTGTTCCTCGGTTCCCCGGCACTGGCCGGCGGTCAATCCGGCAGCCAGTCCCCGGAACCCTCGGGGCCGGTCGTGCATGAGGATTATTGCCCGGGCTGAACAGGAGCCCCTAGCCACCCGCCGCCGCGGCGCGGGATGATTCGGGTTTCACTCAACCTTCATCCTTCCGCCTTCATCCTTTCACTGCCCCGCCAAGCGCCCTGCGCAGGAAACCGTTCTTGATGGCGGGCAGGCGGTCGGCCAGGATCAGGCCGAGGCCGCGGGCCATCTCCACGGGCGGGAGTCCGCTGCCGAAAAGGGTGCTGAAACCCTCCATGGCCCGCATCATGAGCCAGTTGTCCCCGCGGCGCATGCGCTCGTAAGTACGCAGGCCCCGAAGATCCCCCGGGTCCCGGCCAGGCCGGGACCATAGCACCCGGGCCAGGGCCGTCACGTCCGCAAATCCGAGATTCGCGCCCTGACCCGCCAGGGGATGAATGGTGTGGGCGGCATCGCCCACCAGCGCAATGCGCGGGCGCACATAGTGCCGGGCCTGGCTGCCGATGAGGGCAAAGGAGGCCCTGGGACCGGTGGCGTTCACGGGACCCAGGCGCCATTCAAAGGCGGCGCCCAGTTCGGCACAGAAGGTGGCGTCGTCCAGAGCCAGAAGGCGCTCGGCGGTCTCCGGCTCCGTGGACCATACGATGGAAGAGCGTCCGTCGGCCAGCGGAAGGAATGCCAGGGGGCCCGAGGGCAGGAAACGCTGCCAGGCCGTGGCCTGGTTATGCTCGCCGGTGCTCACGTTGGCCACGACCGCACGCTGACCGTAGCGGGTGCTGTCCAGGCCGATGCCGGCCAGCGACCGGACCCGGGAACGGGCCCCGTCGGCCCCCACCACCAGGGCTGCATGCACCGTGCGGCCGTCATCGAGGCCCGCGTCCACGCCGCCCGGCATCACCTGCAGCCAGGACAGGCCCGCGGGACAGATCTGCTCCACGCCCGCAGCCTCAAGCGCCTCCCAGAGGGTCCACTGGATGACCCGGTTCTCCACGATGTGGCCCAGATCCGGTTCACCCACCTCCGCCGCCTCGAAACGGATGCGCCCGGGGCTTCGGGCATCCCAGACCTCCATGGCCTGGTAGGGGTTCACACCCCTGGATATCATGGCGGGCCACACACCCAGCGACTCGAACAACCGCTGGCTGGCCCGATTGACCGCGAATACGCGAAGGTCCGCCTCGCCCAGGGGATCGAACGGTGCCGGTGGCGTACGCTCCAGCAGGGCCACGCGCAGACCCGGCAGACCGGATGGATCGACCGCTGCCGGTGCGGGACGGCAGGCCAGTGCCAGTGCCATTGCGGCGCCGACCACACCGCCGCCCACCACGAGCACGTCCACGTCGAGCACCTCACGGGCGGTCACAATGCACGCCCCCGGGCAAGTCTCGGCAACCGGCCGGCGAGGCCCATGCTCTGGCGGGCCAGCCGCCGGCGCAACGGCCCGCAGACATCCAGCCCGGCCAGCGCCGCGCCGCGCAGGTGGGCCAGCGGCGGCCATGGATTGGTGAACAGTCGCACCAGGCCATCGGTATAGAGCTGCACGGTATCCAGGTCCCGCCGCCGCCACTGTGAATAGGCATCCAGCAAGCTGCCGTCACCGGGATCCCCGCCGTGCCGTGCCGCCTCCGCCAGCAGATCCGCCAGCACCGCCACATCCCTCAGGGCCAGGTTGAAACCCTGGCCGGCCACGGGATGCACGGTATGGGAGGCATTGCCCACCAGCACCAGCCGTGCCGCGCTGTCGCGCTGCGCGCGCGTCAGGCGCAGCGGGTAGGCGGCACGCCGCCCGGCACGCACGAAGCGGCCCAGCCGCCAGCCGAACCGGGACTGAAGTACCGACAGAAAATCGGCATCCGAGAGCGCCAGCGTGGCGTCCATCCGGGAGGAAGGGCGGGTCCAGACCAGGGCACAGCGCCCCTCGTTCAGAGGGAGCAGCGCGATGGGTCCCTCGTCGGTGAAGCGCTCGTAGGCCACGTTGCCATGATCGCGATCCGGGGTGACGTTGGCGATCACGGCGGTCTGCCCGTAATCGCGTTCACGTACCCCGATGCCCGCCATGGCACGCACCGCGGAGTCGGTTCCATCGGCGGCCACCAGCAGCTGCGCATGCAGTTCGCACGGCCTGCCGTCATGTTCCAGGTCCACCGTCACACCGTCGCCTCCAAGGCGGTAGCCCCGCACCCGCGCCGGGGTGATGAACGCGACGGAGGTTTCGTCCAGGGCCCCCTGCCAGGCGGCGCCCAGAGCGCGATTGGCCACCACGTAACCCAGGGCGGGCACACCCTCGTCCCGGGCGCACAGGCGCGTCACACCGAATCGCCCGCGTTCCGACACATGAATGCGGTCGATGGGCGTGGCCCGGGGCGCGACGGCCTCCCACAGGCCCAGCGTGTCCAGAATACGGCGGGAACCGAAGGACAGCGCCGTGGTGCGCTCATCATAGCTGGGCTGATCCGGCGCCCCCGGGGGACGTGCCTCCAGCACCACCACCCGGTAACCGGTACGGGCCAGGGCAAGCGCCAGCGTGGCCCCCACCATGCCGCCGCCTGCGATGATGATGTCGAAATCGGAGGACATGTCTCGAAGCCTCAGGGAGTGGGGGGGGAATTCAATATTCAAGATTCAAGATTCAAGATTCAAGATTCAAAGGGGGTGGCACGGTTTTCCCTTGAATCTTGAATCTTGAATCTTGAATTCGCCTCACCCGCTTCCGACCAGAGACTCGATCTCGTCCGGGTCCTTGGGGCAGTGCTTGGTCAGCACGTCATGGCCCTTTGAAGTGACCAGCACGTCATCCTCGATGCGGATGCCGATCCCCTGGAAGCGCTTCGGCACGCCACGGATACCGGCCGCGATGTACAGCCCCGGCTCCACGGTCATGACCATGCCGCGTTCGAGCAGCCGCCATTGGTCGTCGAACTTGTAATCGCCTACGTCGTGCACATCCAGACCCAGCCAGTGACCTGTGCGGTGCATGTAGAACTGGCGATACGCCCCGTCCTTGATGAGCTGCGCGGTACGGCCCTTGAGCAATCCGAGAGAGACCAGCCCCTTTGTCAGCACCTTCACCGCCGCCGCATGCGGATCATCCCAGTGATTGCCCGGCACCACCTGCCCGATGGCCGCATGCTGCGCCTCCAGCACCACCTCATAGAGCTCGCGCTGTGCGGGGCTGAAACGCCCGCCGACCGGAAAGGTGCGGGTGATGTCGCTGGCGTAGCCCTGAACTTCGCAACCCGCGTCGATCAGCAGCAGATCGCCGTCATTGAGCGGTGCATCGTTCTCCGTGTAATGCAGAATGCAGCCGTTGTCGCCGCCGCCAACGATGGACGGATAGGCGGGCTCCGAGCCCGCGCGCCGGAATTCGTAGAGCAACTCCGCCTCGATCTCGTACTCCATCATGCCGGGGCGGCAGGCCTTCATGGCGCGCATGTGGGCCCGCGTGGAGATTGCGCCCGCCTCGCGCATGGTCTTGATCTCATATCGGGACTTGAACAGCCGCATGTCGTGCAGCAGGTACTCAAGGGACACGAACTCGTGCGGCGGATGCACACCGCTGCGCGCCTGTTCCTTCAGGAGGTTCACCCAGCCCATGAGCTTCTTGTCGAACTCCGGATCCCGGCCCAGGGTGGCGTACACCCTTTCCCGGTCCTCCAGGAGGCCGGGCAGGATGTCGTCCACATCGGCGATGGGAAAGGAGTCATCGGCCCCGAATCGCTTCACCGCGCCCTCCTGACCGGCGCGGCGGCCATGCCAGGTCTCCATGACCGGATCGCGCTCGCGGCAGAAGAGCACGTACTCGCCCTGGGGGCGCCCGGGCACCAGCACGGCCACCGCACCGGGTTCGGTGAATCCGGTGAGATAGAGGAAATCGCTGTCCTGACGGTAGGGGTATTCGACGTCGTGATTGCGCATGCGCACCGGCGACGAGGGGACCACCGCAATGCTCCCCTCACCCATGGAGCGCATGAGCTGGCGGCGACGGCGCGCGTACTCCTTCAGCTGCACGGGCTGCAGCCCGTTGGAGGAGAAGCGTCGGGCGTTGCGGGTGGTGGCATTCATGGAACGATTCTCAGTGAAGTCTCGGCCGGGCCTTGATGGGTTGCAACTCCTCGTTGACCAGCAGCACACCAATCCTCACGTATTCGACAATCTCGCTGTAGGCGGTTTCATTGGCCTCATCCGGGTCCACGTCGAATCCGGTTGCGGCGATGTCCGCCAGGTCCCGGACGACTTCCGCGGAATCCTCGGGCAGGCTGCCTTCCTGACGCACCCCGCAGACGGAAAGACCATACAGGAAACCCTGACACCAGAGACCCAGCGCCTCCACACGGCGCACCAGGGGCGCGTCATCCCCCGGCAACAGCAGATCGAATCCCAACTCCGTGTCGTGCAGCTGCATGCGCGTTTCCCGGAACAGCTCACCCAGCTGACGCCGCGACTCATCGGCCACACGATCACCGGGCACCGGCTCGGGCAGCAGTTCCCGGAACCAGTCTTCCACGGGCAGGGACCCGTTGACGCTCAACATGCCGCACAGGGTGCCGTGTCCTTCCGCGGCATCGGTATCGGCACCTGCACGGGCCAATGCACCATCCACCGAATCGTAATCTGGCGTCACGTTCAAAGTGTCTCCGCGCACATGATAGGGAAAGACAATCAATTGCAAGGCGCCATACCCGCCTGGACAGGACAGGTTCGCCTCGACAGGCCACGCGCCGGACCTCGACCCGCACTGCCGGCAGAACCCCCACGATATGCGGTCGCAGCGTGCCCGTGATGTCCATCGGGCAGCAGGCCCGGCCGTTGCGCCACCCGCACGCCAATACGACCGATCGCCGGAACCCCTGGATCTCGCGGGAGCGGCGTGGACACGCGGACCCGGCGGGCTGGACCGGGTCATTGTAATGGATCTCCGGGAGTGAAGCAGTACGCCGTAAGCCGGCTTCCCGCCACGTGATGCGGTCCGTGTTGACGCCCCACCCCCCCGGACCTAGACTTAGCCTCATGGACAAGACGCCGATGCAAGATGTTGCCGAGCAGGAACTCAGGAAGCTCGAGACGCGGGTGAATGAGCTCATCCGCACCTGCGAGCGGCTGAAGGAGGAAAACCGCCTCCTGCGTGAGCAGCAGGTGACGCTTGCGGCCGAGCGCTCGCACCTGGTGGAAGGCCAGGAGCAGGCGCGTATCAAGGTGGAGTCCATGATCTCGCGCCTCAAGGCCATGGAGCATGGTGTATGAGCAACCGCCCTGAACCGGTTTCGGTTCAGATCCTGGGAAAGGAATACCAGGTGGCCTGTCCTGACGACGAACGCAGCGCCCTGCTGGCCTCCGCCAGCCTGCTGGACCGGCGCATGCAGGAGATTCGCGACAGCGGCCGGATCATCGGTGGTGACCGGATCGCGGTGATTGCGGCACTCAACATCACCCATGAAATGCTGGTGACGCGAAACCAGCGGGAAAGCCTGAGCCAGACCCTGAGCACCCGCATTCGCGCCCTGCAGGAAAAGATCGACGATGCCCTGGAGAACGGGCAACAGATGGACCTGTAAGGAATTCCCGAAGAGACTGGCGGTCGGAGCGGATCGCCCGCATGCGCGGAACAGCCTCTCGAAAGAGCCCCGACGATTTCCCGGTTCGGGCGCCTCTGCGGTGTACGTGAGCGGCTGGGTAGTATCCTTGAGCCTAATTTCATACCCCGGAGACTGAGCTGACGATGTGGTTGTGCAGGTCCGCCTTCGCAGCGGAAAGCCTCTAAGCATCGCGCAAGTCCCCACTTGAACCAGCGGTTCAAGGTCGAAGGTTCGCCACGGCACTCGCGGAGTGCGCCCTCTTAAAAGCAGGTACAAGTGGCCAGTGGCAAGTGGCAAGGAAAACCTTGTCACTCGCTACTGGCCACTTGTAACTTCCCCCCATGAACCTTCGCGATGAGATCCGGCGGCGCTTGCGCGCAGAGCGCGCGGCACTGTCTGCCGATGAATGCGCGCGGCGCTCGAACGCGATCGCCCGGCATGTGATCGCCTCACCGCTGTTCAGCCGTGCGCGGCATATCGCCGTCTACATCTCCTGCCGCGGGGAGGTGGATCCGCTGCCCGTGGCAGCGGCGGCACGGGCCCGGGGGAAGCGGCTCTATCTGCCCGTGCTTGACCCCACCCACCCGCACCGGCTGTGGTTCCTGCCCTGGGACGCGCGCGAGCGGCTGCAGCCGAACCGTTACGGCATCCCCGAGCCCGCCGCCCCCCGCGGGCGGCGCGTGAGCCCCCGGCACCTGGACCTGGTGCTCACCCCGCTGGTCGGCTTCGACCGCCATGGCAACCGCCTCGGCATGGGCGGCGGCTACTACGACACCACCTTTTCCTTCCTCGCATCCCACCGTCAATGGCAAAAGCCCCGTCTGCTGGGCATGGCCTACGCATTCCAGGAAGTGGATGAACTCCCCGCCGAACCGTGGGACGTGCCGCTGACTGCCATCGCCACGGAGAACGGCATTGTCCGGCCAGCCGGCCGGCCGGCTGGCCGGAAGGATGAAGGATGAAGGATGAATGAAACCGGCTGCCTTCATCCTTCATCCTTCGCCCTTCCACCCCCCCTCCCCGCTTTGTCCCGCGACACCGGCCCGGAATCCATAGTCGCGCCCTCATCCAAAACCGGACCACAGCGACCGTAGGATGGGCAAAGCGCAGCGTGCCCATGCGGAAGGACGGAGCGGGACGGGGCCTGTCACTTGTCACTCGTACCCGTCACCAGTCGCTTTTCGCTCGTCGCTGACTCCCCCACTCGTTCAAGCCACCATCCGCATGGGCACGCTGCGCTTTGCCCATCCTACAGTTCCTTGCTCCTCACTCCCGCCTCCCGACTCCATTCTCGCGAACC
>SKOF01000219.1 GCA_007120155.1 Thioalkalivibrio sp.
AGCTCTCGAAACCGAGCGGGCGGAGGTCGAGGGTCGGCTTGATGCCGCGGTCGCGCAACTGCTTTCGATTATCGATCAGATGCAACAGAGCCTGGATGCCATGGCAACTGAAAAGCAGTCGCTATCAACAGAAATTGGCACCGCGACGGCGCTCAAGATATGAGCGTGCTTCTGAGCATGATCCAGACTGTGGAGGGCATCCGCCATGAGGTTGGCCGCCTCAATATGTCCCCATCGACTGGAGCGGCAACAAAGGGTGAATCTGATGCATTGGTGGTTGCCAATGCGGTGGATTCTCTTATCGGGCAAGGCGGCATTCTCGCATCGCTGGAATCAGATCCTTTCGATGCGGGTCTCCGGGGCGATCTCGTCAGTTATATGGCTATTGCCACGGGCGCGGCGGACGATTTAGCGGCGGCGCTGCTGGACTTCCAGGAGAAGTTCCCGGAGCCTGACGGGATTGCCGGGGACATTATTTCTTTCGCGGGTGTGATGCAAAGCCTTTTCGCAGGTATCGAGTCCGAGGTTTCCTCTCTTCCTGGCGGCGCCGGGTTTATCGCGGCGCGCAATGAGTTCGGGGTCGTCCTGGGCAATTTGACAGATGCCTATGTTGCGCTGAAGCAAACCGCAGAGCAGGTAGCCCCGACAACGACCGACTGCACCGAGGCGGTTGGATTGCTATCCGCAGCGGTCGATGCGTTCCTGCTTGAGGAGAGCGACCCCGCGCAAGCGGAGGAACTGCGCGCCGCGGCACAAGCCCAGGCGGAAATCACAACCAGTCGCGCGCTAGAAGCCGTTACCGTGTGGAACCTGCTGAAAAATCTGTCCTCCGGTTTCCCGGAAAAGGTGCAGCTATTGGCGCAAACAGCGTTTTACAAGAGCGAGTTTCTTGCCTCGGGGATCGCGCTGGCAGAGAGCCTAATCGAGGAGATTGATCAATTCCTTGCGGATGGCCCGAACGCAGTGCAGGAGGTGCTCAGGGCCGTCGGCGGGATCGTGAACGCGGCGGTCCTGCAGGACGTTGCGAACCAGATGCGGACGATCATACAGAGGCTGTCCCGTGCCTAGCGTGTTCCTTGGGCTGGTTCGTCAGGCGGCGAGCATTATCGCTGCGACGGCCGAAGACCGCGCGCGGTTCGCTGTTCTGAACTACGAGATCCCACTGCTGCAATCGTCGCTCCTGAGCGATAGAGCGGAACGCAATCGGCTGCAATCCATCCCGCCGGACCCGCAGCAGCAGGCATGGTGCGCCGACTTCACCGAGGATCTGACCGGCGAGGTGGCAACGGTCGAGGTGCCGGCCGAGGGTGTCGTGGGAGAGTTTGCGACCTGGCGCCGGGTGCAGATCCGGCCAGGCTACGCGGGGCGCGCGAACTACCTGCCGGCGCGCGATGGGCAGATGTTCCACCGGGAAGGGCAACCCGGATATCAGGCGTACCTCAACGCCGCAATCCTTCCCGGCGTGCAGCGGTGGCGGCCGCAGTATCGGGTTGGCACGATCACCGCAATCGACTACTCGGCCAACACCTGCACGCTTACGCTGCAGGGCGAGGACTCGTCAGCGCAGGCGCTGGTCATCGACCCACCGGATCTGCAGTACACCAAGACCAGCGTGCCCATCGAGTACATGGACTGCAACGGCGCCGTCTTCGAAACTGGCGACCGCGTGCTGGTGGAATTTCAGGGGCGCGACTGGAACAGCCCGAAGGTGATCGGGTTCGAGAAAGAGCCGAGAGGGTGCCTGCCGAATTACATCGTGCTTAAGGCGACCGACTTCTGGCCGTCCGTCAAGGTGGCGCCCAACGCGACCTTCTGGAACGGCCCCGCCAACGAGGTTGAGCGAGAGGACCATCCGTTCCGATTCGCCATCGTTGAGGGTTCCTGGCTGACGCAGCCGGCCGATGGCCTGGAGTACATGGACGTAAGCGTTCCCGAGGATTACGACCTGAGCAACCCGCCCAACGAGCCATTCATGGGCTTGCGCCACGACTTCCACTCGTGGTCGATCTTCTGGAACCGCCCGGCCAATCACTATCGCGGCGCCAGCGTGGTTGCCGCCGAGTTCTATGATGACAAGGTGGGCGGCACTCGCTTGGTGCGAGAGATTTTTCCCGACGACTGGCCCTCAAATGAGATCCGCGTCATTGCACCGCAGATCGACCCGGCCGGCTTCTATCGGGATCAGGACTACTCGTTCGAGGCAAAGCAGATCGGCTACCAGATCTTCGGCGCGCTTTCGCCGTCGCGCACCGATTCCAGCTACACGGGGCCGAAACTCAACCGGGTGGCCGAACTGATCGGCTACGACAAGATCGTTCACCTTGATGTGGACTTTACGAGCAAGTGGCGCTGTAGCGGCGAGATCACGGAGACGACCTACAAAGACCCGACGCCATGCTCTCCCGCGCAGCAACTGCGGCCGGTGGGCAAGTTCCACATGGAGATTGCCGTCGATGGAGTAAGCGCGCCGCGCGGCCCGGAGTTCCTGGTGGACATATCGCACGACCCGATCCCCGAGACGTTCACGATCAGCGGCAAGACCTACACCCGGCACCGCGTCGGCTGGATCTCGCGCCCGAGCGTGCCGCTCAACATTGATGACCGCTGGCGCATTCCGGCGTTCGTCTATGTGCTCGAAGGCGCTCCTGCGCCGACCTACGCCGCTGGATTCTGGGCTGAATAGCGTCTACAACTCCCACCGCCGCCCAAGCAGGAATGCGGCCTGCAGCGGGGTGGGTGGTCGAATCGAATTAGACGATTCGGCGGAAAGTGTGTAGTGGCGGTGCGCTTTTGTGTCCACTCTCGTAGCTTCTGCTGCATCATCTGGGTGTGCGGTAAGTTGCTGATTATGCGCTCCGATTTCCGCGTTTTGCTACTACTTGCCAATGGTGTCTAAAACTTAGGCTCTAAAAAACATGACGCGCTGCCTTCGGAAG
>SKOF01000549.1 GCA_007120155.1 Thioalkalivibrio sp.
ACACCCCGTATCCCGGGGACGAGGTGCAGGAGTCGGGTGGATCGCGTGCTCACGATACAGGCGAAGCGGGGACGGCAGGACCGTGATGTGCAGTAACACGTCCGGAGACAGGGGCAGGCCTGCGGCGCGGATGACCGGATGACGTTCATGGACCTTCGTCGCTGGCAGGATTGGGCCCCGCGGGATGTGAACGCATTCTGGAAGGACGGGGGGCGGATCGAGACGACGCCGTCGGGCTACCTGGCGCATGCCGATTATGTGTACTGCCGGGCGTTGACGGGCACGCTGGGCGATGTTCCGCCCGCCGGTGCGCAGGCCTTTGCGCAGGCGGTGGCCAAGGCGCCGCTGGCCGGCCGGTCAGGACACGGCGCGACCCTGCGCCCCCACTTGTCGGCCTATCTGCTTGGCGCGCTCAATCTGCTGGCGTTGTCCGGCCACGATCATCGCGGGGAGACGCTCGGGGCGGTCGATCTCGATCCGGATCGACTCATCGACCGGACCCGAATGCTGCCGAGATGGCCGCGTGCCTGGTCGCATCACACGTGGCGGGTGAGTCACTGGATCGGGGGCGTTCCGGCGATCCTGCTCAACTTCGCGCGCCATGATCCCAGGGGCACCGTTGAGGAAGGCGTGGTCGGCGAGATCATGGCGGCCTGCGACAGGCACCTGATCGCGGACGGCACGGGATTGCTGCGGGCCTATCGCAGTGAACCGCTTCAGGCCCTTTTTCGCCTGTGCTACCGTGCCCGCCATGACCCCGCCCATGGCGATATCGGAGGCGTGGTGCATGTCCACTGGGTCAATCACGTGCTGGGTCGGCCCTACAGGCACGCCGCGCCCCTGCTTGAACGATGTTTCGGGGACCTGAACCGGTATCCCTTCCTGGAGGACGTTCCCTATTGCCTGGATTTCGACTACCTGTTCCTGCTCCGTACGGGCAGCGGGCAGTCGGCGGTGGGCGCACCCGAGGGGATGGAGGAGCGGGTGCGCAGATACGGGGAGGATCTGGTGCGGTTCCTCGCGGGGGCGCCGGACACGGGGTATCCTCTTCACAAGCGCGTCGGCGCGCTGGCCGCGCTGCATGAAACGGCGCTCATGATGCACCTGGAAACGGTTCCGGGGGTCCATGTTGAACCGATGGACATCATCCGGCACGCCTACTGGTTGTAACGGTGCCGCGGGGCAGTGACGTCAGACGCCGCCGCCGGTTCGCAAACGCGCCCGGACACGACACTGGCGAGGGGGGAGGCTTGAATAAGCCGGGTGACAGCATGGCAGCGCTCGTCGAAGCGCGGGGCCGTTTCCGCTTCGGCGTCCGGGGAGGCGGGGCAAGCCGTACGGTTGCAAACCTCAAGGTCCGTGCCGTGAAGAGGCCCGCCTGATGGCAACCGGGTCGCTGAGGGGTGTACTGAAGGAATACTCCAGCACACTCAGTGTGCTGCTGCACGTGTGCGACTGGGTGTGGATCGCCCTGACCGGCTGGCTTGCCCACTGGATCTACCTGGGCAGGCCGTCGCTTCCCGGCTTCTACGAGGCGGCGATTCTCGTCGGAGTGCTGCTTGCTGCCCTGGTGTTCCCGCGGTTCCACGTCTACAGGGCATGGCGCGGTGCATCCCTGATCGAGGAGCTGCGCCTGATCACCTTGTCCTGGGCGACGGTGGTGGCCGCGCTGGTGTTCATCGCCTTCGTGATCAAGATGGGGGAGACCTATTCCCGGGGTTGGGCGCTGATATGGGCCGCCCTGGCGTGGTTCGGGCTCATCGCCAGCCGGATCCTGCTGCGAAGGCTGCTGAAATGGATGCGGGCGCGCGGCTTCAACCAACGCAGGATCGTCATCGTCGGTGCCGACGAACTGGGCCGGGAGGTGGCGGCGCGTATCAGCGCGGCGCCGTGGACGGGACTTCAGATCGCGGGATTCTTCTCTGATCCCGACGGGCCCCCGGAGACAGGGGTGGGCCCTTATCCCGTGATCGGTTCCATCGGGGATCTGCCGGCGTACGTGGAGAGGGAGCCGGTGGATCAGGTCTGGCTCGCCCTGCCCCTCAAGGAGGAGGAGAAGGTCCGCGATCTGCTGTATGCGCTGCGCCATGCCACGGTGGACATCCGCTTCGTGCCGGACCTGTTCGGGCTCCGCCTGATCAATCACTCGGTCACCGACGTGGCCGGCCTGCCGGTCATGAATCTCTCCATGTCGCCGATGGAGGGGTTCAACCGGCTGATCAAGGGACTCGAGGACAGGATCCTCGCCCTGTTGATCCTTGTGCTCGTCAGTCCGCTGCTGGTGGTCATCGCCGTCGGGGTCAAACTGAGCTCTCCCGGCCCTGTCCTGTTCACGCAGACACGCCACGGCTGGGACGGCCGCGAGATCCGCATCTACAAGTTTCGCACCATGGTGGAGCACCGGGAGGAGGACGGCCGGGTCACCCAGGCACGCAGGGACGATGCCCGGGTAACACCGTTCGGCGCCTTCCTGCGGCGCACGAGCCTGGACGAGCTGCCGCAGTTCGTCAATGTGCTGCAGGGACGTATCTCCATCGTGGGTCCGCGCCCGCACGCACTGGCGCACAATGAGTTCTACAAGGAGCAGGTGGACCACTACATGAAGCGCCACAAGGTAAAGCCCGGGATCACCGGCTGGGCACAGATCAACGGCTACCGGGGCGAAACCGACACCCTGGAGAAGATGCAGAAACGGGTGGAGCACGACCTGTACTACATCGAGAACTGGTCGATCTGGTTCGACCTTAAGATCATCCTGCTCACAGTCTTCAAGGGCTTTATGGGCAGAGATGTTTATTGATGGTCAGTGGTCAGTGGTCCGTTGTCCGTTGTCCGTTGTCAGTTGTGGAAAGACGACGGACCAAGGACAACGGACCGCCTTTAAACAACTGACAATTGACAACTGACAACGGACAGCCTTCAAGGAGCCTCA
>SKOF01000232.1 GCA_007120155.1 Thioalkalivibrio sp.
CATCGCGCAGGCTGACCTGCGCGTCACGCCCCGTGCCGTCCAGCAGCATGGGCAGGAAGATCACCGCCAGGGCCAGCAGCACGGCGGCGCCGACCAGACGCTGTTTCAATCGTGGATCCACGGACAGGACCTGAAGTCGATGGGGTCCCCATTATGGAATCGCCGGACAGGGCCGTCCACTGCGGCGGTCACGGTACCCGTGCCGCCCGCCAAGGCCCTGCGTCCTTGCCTGCCGGCACCTCTCGGCGGCTCCAGGCAGATCGGGTCTCCGCCGTACCGGTATCTCATCAGCGTCCGAACACGCCGCGCACCGAGTCGCGCACCCCTCGGCGAATCTCCCGCTGGGTTTCTCTCTCCACCTCGCTTTGCGCCTCGCTCTGGGCGCCTTCCATCTGTCGGGCCAGCCAGCCGCGGTCCCCGGCCTCGCGCTGCTGTCCGCCGACCGAGCCGGCAGCGGGTGTCGGGAGATCCTGATGACGCACGTTCGGCGGCAACTGGAAGGTATGGTCGCCCAGCCGTTCGCCGCTGACCGAACTCAGGCGCATGTCATCGGTCACCACGAGACCATAGCGGCTGATTTCCACGCCGGAGACGTCGCTGAACGCGGCTGCGTCATCCACGTTGCCGAACAGTTCGGCCATCCGCTTCAGGGCCTGCCCGGAAGCACGCACCCGGGCATCGTCACTGAGCACGACCACGCCATCGTCGCGCCACTCGTTGGTCCAGTCGTCACCCACCTCCACCCGAAAGCGCTCGCCACGGATTCCGGCCACGGTCTCATGCTCACCCAGCGGGGTCAGGCGCACCTGCTCACCCTTTCCGTTGGCCTGCACCATGGCGCGGATCTGCCTGGCCGACACCGCCATCCAGCCCCCGTCATCCCTGTTCAGCGCGTAGCCTTCGCCACCGGTGATCAGGAGGAAGTTCCCCTCGGGAAGGCGGAAGCGGATGTGGTCCTGATCCCGGTATTCCACGACCAGCTCGCCGTGCGGCGTGTCGTACACCATGCGCGAATCAGCCTGTGCCGCACCGGCAATCACCAGAACCGAAACCGCCGCCCACAGGGCCGCCGCGTAAAGCTCTCTCATCATTCACCCCCTGTCTGCACTCGACTCGATATAACGAACGAAGGAAACGCCCGGGTCACCCCTGTCATGGACTCCATCAGATATCCACCGGTCCTTCGACACCCGGGCTCGGGCCGCACTTCATCCCCGGACATCCGGATCCGGCGCTTCCTTTACCGGCACCTCCCCGGCACCGCGCCAGGCAAGGGCCTTCTGCTTGAGCTCTCCAAACTTCCCGGTCAGGTTCTCCAGGCGCTGTTCCCATTCCGCGTTGGGCTCCTGCCCTTCGGTGACCTTGAAGAAGACCTGCATCAGGGCCGTCATGCCGATGGGCTCGATCACGGCCTGTTTGACGCCCCAGGCAAAGACCAGCGCGATGATGAGCGTCAACGGACCCGCGGCTCCGGGGAACAGGGCGACCAGACCGGCCACCGGCGCCAGAATGATCAGGAACACCAGGAAGGTCAGACCCCAGATGAAGAAGGCGAGAAAGAAGGCATTCTTCAGGAACGCCTTGTAATTCTGTGCGTAGAGGATGAGCGCGGTGCGGCTCGAGGCCCACGGATTGTCCGAACGCATGCGAATGTTGTAGGCCAGGATCACCTCGTCCAGATAGGTCAGGGACAGGTTGATCACCGTGTTGATGAAACTGACCAGCCCCTTCATCCCGGGCACCGGCAGCAGCGCTGCGATGGTGAAGAACGTGCGGTTGAAGATCCGCAGGATGCCCTTGATCAGCTGGTCCAGGCCGAACAGGACCGAGGACTCCACAAAGCGCTCGCGAACCACCTGTTGCGCATGGTCGATCTGACCGCGCCCCCCGGGCAGTTCCTTGCCCTCCATCAGTTCCACCAGTACGGCGATATGGCCTGCCTTGACCATGTAGAGCAGGTATTCGCGCACCATGTACACCGCAATGCCCACGAGGCCGAAGCCGATGAACCCGCCCCAGACGCTGAAGCCGGCCGGATTGTCTCCGATCATGCCGATGCCGTACCCGACCCCGGCGCCCGCACCGGCGCCGATGACGTATGCCAGGGTGATGCCGATATAGATCAGAAAACGGAAAACCAGAAACGGCGCGGTCCTGCGCAACAGCCCGATGATTTCACCTATCTTGAAGTCCTTCATGCGGATCGTTCCTTCCGATACCCGGATCGGGGTGAGGTTCAACATGCACGGGTTCACGAACCTCACCCTAGGGCAACGCAATGCGAAGATCAAACAGCCGGGACGTCCGCCCGTGACTCGGCCACCAGGCCCAGGACCTCGCCCACCGTGTGGAAGGAACCGAACACCAGGACCCGGTCGCCCGGACCGGCATCGGCGCAGGCGGTGCGAAACGCCTCCGCGACACTGTCATGGCATGACACGCCCGGTGCACCCAGGCCCCGCAGGCGGCGGCAGAGTTCCCCGGCCGGCAGCGCACGCGCGTTGCCGGGCAGGCCGGCACCGTACCAGCAGGCGATGCGGGGCGCCAGCGCCCGGACCACACCGTCCAGATCCTTGTCCGCCATCACCGCCAGCACGGCCAGGGTGTCCCCTGGAACCGGATGCTGAGCCAGCGTCCCGGCCAAGACCTCCGCGCCCAGGGGGTTATGGGCCACGTCCAGAATGACCGTCGGATGCCCGCCCACCTGCTGGAAACGGCCGGGCAGGCGCACGTCACGCAAACCGCGGTCCAGTGCCTCCCGCGAAACCCCGAGCCGCGCCTGCAGCAGGTGCACGGCGGTCAGCGCCGTGGCCGCGTTGTTCAGCTGGATGGTCCCGGGCAACGCGGGCAGGGGCAGGTCTTCCCGGCACCGATTATCGGGTGCATGCCACCGCCAGTCCTTTCCCGACGCACCGGGTGCCCAG
>SKOF01000025.1 GCA_007120155.1 Thioalkalivibrio sp.
CCGGCCTGGTCCTGCATGGAAGTCTGGGACTGGCCAACGGACCACATCCGAATGAAACGTTCACGTTCGCCGGCCCGGCATTCGACATCGCAGCCACCCCCAGTGGCAGCATCCTTATCGCCGATTTCGACACCGTCAAGGAAATTCGTGCCAACGACATCCGTGACCTCGTTTCCCTGCCAATCGTCATGGACGAGAACGCCGTGACCGGTGAAATCGCGGCGACTTTCATCAACGGCCTGGAACCGATCGGCGACCGCCGTTTCTTCGCCACTCGCTCCGGATTGGACCTGGCTGTGGGCGCCGCGCTGTTCGACGTCAATCCCGGTTCTGCAAGATCAAGTAGAGAATGTCGTATCATAACGATGCTTGGGGGAACCTGTCCGGCAACAGAAAAACTCGTTGCCGCCGACATCGAGAACTTCACCCTCGGCAACTGGCCCGTCAACGCCCCGGGACAAAACCCCGGCTGGAAAAACTTCGAGTGCGAGCCTCCCGGTGGATTCTCGGCCGGCCCGCATACCAACCCGTACCACCTGACAGCCCTATCCAGCAACGAAGTGCTGATTGCCGATGCCGCTGGCAATAGCCTGCTGTATGCTGACAGAAGTGGCAATATCGAGGTCGTGGCCACATTTGACCCCGTGGTCGACCCGGACACCCAGGAACGGCTGGTACAGTTTCCGCTGGACGAAAATACCGACTGTCCGGTCGAACCCGTCCCTACTGCAGTCGCTGTAGGATCCGACGGTGCCTACTACGTCTCGGAGCTTACTGGTACGGCAGGCGAGAATTTTCTCGGCGAGCCCACGCCGCCGGGCCTGGCCAGCATATGGCGAATCGAGCCGGACGCGCGTAACGTCAGGTGTCCTTCCGACGATTGCACCAAGGTCGTTACTGGCCTGAATTCGGTCATCGATGTTGAATTCGGACCCGATGGGCAGCTCTACGTCGTCGAGTTCGAGGAAAACGGATTCCTGGCCACGGTGGCTCCCGATTTCGGCATTCCACTGGCCGGTGGTAGCGTCAAGCGCTGCAACGTCGACGGTAATAACTGCGAAATCATTGCCGGCGGGGATGGCAGTCTGTTCCTTCCCGGCGCCATCACTTTCGACAAGGACGACAATCTCTGGCTGCTGGACAACGTGTTCGCGCCGACCGTTCGCCGAATCGACTGGTAATGGACTAAGGAGCCTCTGAACAACTCTGCACGGGCGCGGCGTCGGACACGATTCGGCGCCGCGCCGCAACGTCATTTCAGGGGTGATCGATAGCGATCCAGTTGCGGCGAATCGTCAGACAGGTACTGCTCGGCGATGGCGAGCGCTTCGGCGAGAATGAGTCCGCCTACTTTGCCTGGGCGCTGGACTGGCTCGAGCGTGAGATCGAACTGGGTATGCTGAACTACCCGTACCTGGCCGAACATGACTGGTTTCTGGATGGGCTCCGGAATGAACCAAGGTTCAAGGCCCTGCTGGAGAAGGTGCGAAAAGCCAGCATTGAACTGGTACATCCTGAAAGCTTCTGAATCGTTTGACTTTCTGCGTCCGTGAAATTATCCCGAGCGGGTCAACCACCAGTCAGTACTCCTTAGAATCCTCAAGGGAGCCTCTGAAGAATTCTGCGCGGGCGCGTAAGTGCAGAGCTATTCAGAGGCTCCCAAGCCGTGGTCGAATGGCGCAACCAGCAAGGAAACGACGTACGCGCCAACTAGACCACAACAAAGGCAAAAGCCATGCATTTTGTTTCCAGAGCAGCACTTGTCGTGCTCGCCCAAGCCCTGCTGTTGGCCACCTGGGGTCAGTGTCAGACCACCCGCTACGTGGCCAACGGCGGCAGTGACGCCACCGACTGTGATATCGAGGCCAGTCCATGCGAAACCATTGCTCATGCGCTGGATGTGGCTGATTCCGGCGACACCATCGATATTGCCGCCGGAGACTACGGGCCGGCGGCAGCAGCGCCGGATTCAGGTCTGTTCATCAACAAAGAGATCAGCCTGATTGGCGCCGGACCGACTGAAACACAGGTCGGCCGCGGTTTCATGCATCCCGACACCCGAATCTTTACCATCCTGACCGATCCCGACCATCAGGTATCCATTGCCGGGATGACCATACATGATGGAATAAGCGCAGGAGGTGGCGGCATCCTTGTCGCTGGAGAAGGCCAGCTCACCCTCAGTAATGTTGTCTTCGATGCCAACTTTGCATCGAACGGTGGAGCACTCTTCAATGGCTCGTCGGTCGTGCTGGACAACGTGGATTTCTTGGACAACATAACAACCGGTCGCGGTGGCGCCATCTATAACGCAGAACAGGCCTCGCTCAACATCAGCGGCGGGGAGTTTGTCACAAACGAGGCCGGTATATTCGGCGGCGCCATTTTCAACTACGACGACAATCTGCTGACCCTGAACGATGTTGATTTCAATTTCAATGAGGCCGATTCCGGATGCGGCGCCATTGCCATGAACAACCTTCAAGCGGGCAATGGCACCTTCAGCAATGTCGCATTCAACGGCAACTCGGCCGGCGGTATCGGTGGCGCCCTGTGCATGGACAACAGTGCGCTGAGCATCGCCGATTCAACTTTCGCTGGCAATCAGTCACATGCAACCAATGGTTCCGGCTACGGCGGCGCCATCCGTGCGGTCAGCAACTCGGCACTGGAGATGACTAATGTCGACTTTTTCGACAACTTTGCCGAACAACGCGGCGGCGCCATTTACAGCACAGGCGCAACGTCGGTGATCATGGAAGAGGTCGGATTCAAGTTCAATTTCACTCTGGAACGTGGCGGTGCCATCTATTTCCGGGACGAAAGTACTCTCCAGGTCAGCCAGGCCGAGTTCGAAGACAACGCCGCCGGGTTTTTTGGCGGCGCCATCTTCACCACCAATGACCCCGTTCTCGACCTCGA
>SKOF01000199.1 GCA_007120155.1 Thioalkalivibrio sp.
CCCCCGGCCGCGGGGCCTCCGGAGGATTCGCGCAGCAGGTCCAGCAACCCGTCGATGGCCGACGGATCGGCGTTCTCGAACATGGCACCCACGCCGTTGTCAGTCAGGCGGACCACGAAGCAGTTCCAGATGCGGGTCTCTCCGGTGCCGTTCCCGCCGGGCCCGAATATCAGCCGCAGGCGTGCATAATCGGCAAGGTCCGCATTGGGCATCTCCAGATACAGGCCGCTGAGACTGACATTGCGAATCCGACCCGTCACCTTGCGACCGGGCACACCGGACAGGTACTCGACCATCGCGCCCATGTTCACGGATCTGCGCGTCCCTTCCCGACGCTCCATATTTTCTCCTGGATCCTGCCGGGTCTTTTCCGACCGGGTGAGTGTCCTGAGTCAGAGGATAGTTGCATTTCAGCGGGCCTGCACAGGTGTGCGGCAAGGCCCGTGAGCGAAGGACGGGCAGGCCTTTGGCAAAGTTTGCAACGCGGTACTGGCGTCTTTGCGGGGCTCCATGCGGGCGCGGCTGTTGAAAAAACCGCTGCAGCGGCCCGAACCGCCCGGTCGTGCCTGACGAGCAGTCCCGTGTGTTCGGCGAGTGTGCGAAGATGAACGCTGCGCCCGAAGGGGTGTGCGTTTTCAACTGATTTCGGCCGCCCCGGAAAACGGGAGGAGGTAGCCAATGCCCCGCATCATCCTCATGCGTCACGGCGAAAGCACCTGGAACCGGCGCAAGCTGTTCACCGGGTGGGTGGATGTGGACCTGACCGACGAGGGCAGGTGCCAGGCCGCCGATGCCGCCGGGGTACTGGCGGCCGAGGGAATCAGGCCCGATCTGTGCTTCACCTCGGTGCAGATCCGGGCCATACGCACGCTCTGGATCGCGCTCGAGGGACTGAACATGGAGTGGCTGCCGGTGGTCCGTGACTGGCGCCTCAACGAGCGTCATTACGGGGCGTTGCAGGGATTCAGCAAGGCGCAGATCGCCGATCTGGTCGGCGAGGAGCAGGTACGCATCTGGCGCCGTTCGTGGGCCGAGCGCCCGCCGCTGCTCGATCCGGAGGACCCGCGGTTTCCCGGCAATGATCCGCGTTACGCGGAACTGGCGCGCCATCAGCTGCCGCGCGGCGAGAGCCTCAAGGACACCGTGGCCCGGCTGGAGCCGGCCTGGACGGGGCCGGTGCGCCACGCCCTGGAGCAGGGTCGCACACCCCTGATCGTGGCCCACGGCAACTCCCTGCGTGGGGTGGTCAAGATCCTCGACGGCATCCCCGATGAGGTCATCCCAAGGGTGGAGATCCCGGTGGGCAGGCCGCTGCTCTATGAGCTCGATGACGCGCTGCAAGCCACGGAAAGCCGCTATCTTGGCCCGGTGCCCGAAGGGACCGTCCTGCCTCGCGAAGTACCGCGCCCGTAGGCCGGATAAGGCGCAGCCGCATCCGGCGCAATATCCTGGTCAGGCGGATGCGCTTCGCTTATCCGGCCTGCGCGGCTTATGCGTCATGGCCGGCGGTTCTCGTCGCGATCACGCTCCCCGGGTTTGAGCAGCGGAAACTCGCAAGTCTCACCCGGCGATAGGTCGCGGTAGTGCCCGCGGTAGGCAATGGTGACGGGTGTCGTTGTGCAGGGGGCGCTGCGGATGCGCAGCATGTCGTGGTCGGCCTCCACGTCCAGTGTCTGGCCCCGGTAGTGCAGGCGCACCCGGGCCCGGTGCAGATCATCGGGCAGCGCCGGATCGAAATGCAGCACGTTGGCCCACATGTCGATACCCAGGTAGCAGCGCTGCACCAGGTCGACGGTGCCGGCCATGGCCCCCAGATGGATGCCCTCGGGCGTGGTGCCGCCCTGGACGTCGGCGAGGTCGCTGTCCAGGGCGCGCAGGAACAGGTGCCAGGAGCGGGCGCGGTCCGCACGCGCCAGGACCCACGAATGCGCCAACCGGCTCAGGGTGGAACCGTGGGAGGTGCGCGCCGAGTAGTAGTCGATGTTGCGCGGGATGGTGTCGTGCTCGAAGGGATAGCCGAGCTGCTCGAACAGCAGCGCCAATTCCTCGGCCGAGAACAGGTAGAACAGCATCAGCACGTCGGCCTGCTTGGAGACCTTGTAGCGGTTCGGCGTGTCACCCTCCGCCTCCAGGATGCGGTCGAGGCGGTGGATGTCCCCGTACTTCTCCCGGTAGCCGTCCCAGTCGAACTCCTCCAGCTCGTCGTAACCCTCGAACTGGGAGATGATGCCCTCGGCGTTGATGGGCACGCGCAGCTTGCGGCTGATCTCCAGCCACTCCCCGAACTCCTCGTCGCCCAGCCCCAGTCGCTCGCAAAGCTGGCGGCGGCGCTGGCCCGACAGCAGATCGATGACATCCATGGCCCGGGTCAGGACCCAGGCCGCCATGACGTTGGTGTAGGCATTGTTGTCGATGCCGCCGGCCGCCTCGGGATCCGTGTCCGGGTAGGCGGTGTGATACTCGTCCGGCCCCATGACCCCCTTGATCTCGTAGCGGTCCAGCGAAGGGTTGTAGGTGGCGACGCTGGCCCAGAAGCGGGCGATCTCCAGCAGCATCTCGGCGCCGTAGAAGTGCATGAACTCCTGATCGCCGGTGGCCTGGTGGTACTGCCAGATGTTGTAGGCGACGGCCGCGTTGATGTGGCGCTGGCGGTGGGAGGTGTCCGGGAGCCAGCGCCCCGAGTCCGGGTTGAGATGCAGGTGCTGGGTCTCCTCCCGCCCGTCGCTGCCGCTCTGCCAGGGGTACATGGCACCCCGGTAGCCGGCCTCCTTCGCCGCCCGGCGCGCCTCGGTCAGGCGGCGGTAGCGATAGCGAAGCAGGGCGCGGGCCAGGGTGGGGATGCGCAGGCTCAGGAAGGGAAAGATGAACAGTTCGTCCCAGAAGATGTGACCACGGTACGCCTCGCCGTGCCAACCGCGTGCG
>SKOF01000551.1 GCA_007120155.1 Thioalkalivibrio sp.
CCGTGATAGTGGCCCAGATGAAGCCGGCCCGTGGGCCGCATGCCGGACACCACGCGCTGGTGTTGCGCAGGTAGGGAACTCAAGGTCGCTCCTGTCGGTTCTCTGTCAACGGATCGGGGTCGCCGCAATCGCCGGACGATGCGACATTATGGTGGGTCGGGCGGTTCAGTTGAACCCGCCCGGTGCAATCAGGCCGGCCAGCAGCAGGTACAGCCATTCGCTGCGGTCCACGTCATTGATGCTCAGGCGGCCCTGTTCCACGCGCAGATCCGTGCGATAGGTGTCGCCGTCGGCGCGCACGTACCCCTCCTCCCGCAGGCCCTTGAGGATGCCGCGCCCCAGCGGACGTGCCAGCAGACGCCGGGTGTCCGGGTCCACGGCCGCGCCGCCCTCCCCGGCCATGGTCTGCAGGCTGATGACACCGGCCAGTTCTTCCGCCAGCGCCCGGCTGGCCTGCAGCCGGCCCGTCAACCGGATGCGCGCCAGGTCATCCGGCGTGCTGTCCAGGTCACGGCCGTCGTAGCCCGCGCCCAGTGCCAGTTCGAGGCCGCCCCTCGGCATCTGCACCCGCACGGGGTCGAGCGCCAGTTCCGGGGAATGGGACAGGAATGCCGGCAGGTAGCCCAAAAATACGGCACGGGCCCGTTCGCCGGGGGTGGTCTCACCATCCCGGGTGCCCTGCACCTGTTCCAGTTCCCGCAGCAGGGCGTCGAACGTGCCCGCATGCAACGGACCCAGCCGCAGACCCATGTCCCCCTGGCTGGCTTCCCATCCGGCGGCAGTCACGGCGCCGAAACCCATCTGGAACCCCAGATCCAGATACTCGCCGTTGCGCGCCTGGCTCGACCGGACGCGCAGACGTTCCACGCGGACCGGCGCCTGGCCATCCGGACCGGTCGCGTCCAGGGTGTCCAGCCGGTACTCGACGCGTGCATCCGGCAGCCGGTTCGCCGGATCCGCCAGGTTCAGTTCCAGCACCTGCCCCCTGAGCGTCAGGCGGCCCTCGCCGTCCGCCAGCGTGAACTCGGGGACATGAATCTGTCCGTCCAGTCGTTGGGCATGGACATGGAACGTCCCATCGAGCCCCGCCGACTGCACATGGGCGCCGGGGTTGTCCGGCAGCATCCCGCTGAAGGCCGGCGAGTGCACATGGATCTCGGCGCTGTCGCCCAAGGGGCCCAGACGGGTGGTAACGGACAGGGGGGTGCGCTCGCCGAAGAGCGCTCTCAGGCGTTCGGCCGCTTCCGGCGGATAGACGGGTTCCGATGTCACCGTCACGCCATCGAAACCCTGGTGAACGCGGTGATGCACGGCGAACCGGTACGCCTCGGGACCAAGGCGCGCCTCCATCCGGCTCGTGGCGGTGGATCGGAACCAGCCGCGGTCGAACGACTCCAGGCTGTGCGCCAGCGTCAGGTCGCCCACGCGTCCGCCCTGGTAGGCGGCAAGCTGGCGATCGGCCTGCCAGCCCAGCCAGGCGGGCCACGCCGCAATGAACGCGCCGATGACCAGGATCGGGACCAGGTATTTTCCCTTCATGAGGCCAATTGACTCCGCCTGACGGCATTCCCCTCCGTGTCCGGGGGGATATTCCTATCCGAATATTTCCGGAGGTAGCGTGAACATCGTCCGGATCAGGTCCACGAAGAAACCGAAAAACGGCCCGATGATGGCCCACAGCATTCCCGTGGCCAGCAGCCCCAGGATGATGAACAATCCGTAGGGCTCGATCCGGTCGTACGCATCGGATATGCGCGGGGGCAGAAATCCGGACACCACGCGGCCTCCGTCCAGCGGCGGCACGGGCAGCAGGTTCAGCACCATGAGCAGGATATTGATGGTGATGCCCGCCATGCCCATGTAGATCAGGGGCACGGCCACCCAGTCGAACGTGCCCAGCAGTCCGAAGCCCAGCTTGATCATCAGCGCCCAGAACATGGCCATGACCAGGTTGGCCAGGGGTCCGGCCGCCGCCACGATGGCCATGTCCCGCTGGGGATGCCTGAGGTTGCGGCTGTTCACCGGCACGGGCTTGGCCCAGCCGAACACGAAGGGCGGTCCCGGCGTCATTGCCGTCAGCACCAGCAGGCCCACGGGCACCAGCACGGTGCCTACCAGGTCGATATGCTTCAGGGGATTGACCGTCAGCCGGCCGAGCATCTGGGCCGTGGTATCGCCCAGCAGCTTGGCCACCCAACCGTGAGAAACCTCGTGGAGGGTGATGGCGAACAGGACGGGAATTGCCCAGATGGCAATGGTCTGGAGGATGTTATCCATGGAGACGGGAATTATACCGCCAAACGCCGTCTCCAGGCGAAGCCCCCGATTCCCTCCTTCCCAATTCCCACTTCCCCCTTCAAGAGAGCCAGTCCACGGACCCGCATCCCCGGCGCACCACCTCGGGCACGTCCCCCACCAGGTCCAGCACGGTGGTGGGCTCCACGCCGCAGGATCCGGCCAGCAGGACAAGATCCACCTGTGACGACAGGCGCTCCTCGATGTCATAGGGATCCGACATGGGCAGGTCATCGCCCGGCAGGCGAACCGTGGTGCTCATGAGCGGTTCTCCCAGTTCCGCCAGCAGCGCCTGCGTGATGGCATGGTCCGGCACGCGCAGGCCGATGGTCTTGCGCTTGGCGTGCTGGAGGCGCCGCGGGACTTCGTGGGTGGCCTTCAGCAGGAACGTGTAGGGCCCAGGCGTGAGCATCTTCAGCAGCCGGTAGGCCGCGTTGTCCACCTTCGCGTAGGTGGAGATCTCCGACAGGTCACGGCACACCAGCGTGAAGTGGTGCCCGTCGTCCAGTTGCCGGATGCGGCGGATGCGTTCCAGGCCGCCCTTGTCACCGATGGCACAGCCCAGCGCGTAGCAGGAATCCGTGGGGTAGACGATGATGCCTCCCGCCCGGATCACATCCAC
>SKOF01000268.1 GCA_007120155.1 Thioalkalivibrio sp.
CGCTGCGACGTATTGACCAAGGGGACCGAGCCCGAAAAGTCTTACGTAAGCTTCGCCGCGGGCAAGCTGCGTCTAGGGCAGAAGCCAAACAGCCGCTAGCGCAAGGTCCACCCAATCGCTCGCGGAGATTGCAGCAGATTGGTAACACGCTTGTGGAAACCTCGGAAACCTCTCCGGGAGCGCGGCAGAGCGCGGCACGACGGGCGCCATGCTGGAGGAGGCGCTTACGCACGGCGTCCTAGAAGAGGCGCTGCCGCGGCCCACATGGGGTCTGCGCAGGCTGCCCGAGACCGCGACCTTTCGCATCACGCCCTACCGGCCGCAAGCCCTGCGCGGCACGGAGAAGTGCGCTGAAGCCAAGCGCGCCATGCGTCAGATTCTTGAGGGGGCGCTTGAGGAGGTGCGGGCCTCGGAGGCGGCGCTAAGCGCCGAGCGCGCTAACCACGTCCGGAAGGTGCTGGGCCTCCCTCGCCTCGCCCGGCAGTCCCATCTGGGTCGCCCCAATGGTGACCCGGAGGATCAGAAAAGGAGCCTGCAAGGAAGGGCTGCATCCTCCAACACCGCGTCCGCTGCCGCCCCAGCCTTGGCACCGAGCCGTTTCGACAGATTCCGCCGCATCGCACCAGTGCTGGTGGCGCGCTGTGCCGAGACCATGAAAACAGCGGCCAGCGTGCTCAAGACCTTGCGCAGCGCTTACCGGCAAGCCCGCGACGCGCTGAAGCGCGAGCTCAAGGATGCGCGCATACCCCCAGGCACCTGGTGGATCAAGGAGCACGCGCTCGCGCCCTGCGAGCCTATCGCTGACAGGGCTGACCCCATCGCGCTTTGCCTGTCGCTAAACTGAGTGGTCGTAACCCACCTAGTCCGCCTAGTGCCAAGCCGAACTTGCCCCCATCACCTGTGGCGCGGTCGCGTGGCTATGTCCCGACGCTGCCCAAGCGCGTCACTGTGGGCGAGCACGCCCCAGAAACTGCCGCTTAAGGCATTTGCCTGGAGGCCAACTAGCTACTTTCGGCACCAACCTAGGACGTCTGACCTGCGCATTGGGGTGCCGATCCAAGACTCGCATGGCTGGTCCGCCAAAAGTTCCCTGGGAGCGTTTCATAGTTTGCCCGCCCAGTCGTGTTGGCTGGTCTTGTTTCGGAGCAACCTAGTGCGACGACTGCTTAGAGTCTCACTCGGCTTAGGCCCAGTGTTGTTGCACATTCTGTCAAAGCGCCAGCAGAGCCGTTTTTGTAAAGCATTCGGCCTTCGGCAGCGTGCAGAAACTGAGAGGTGTTGGTGACCAAGGAGGCGCCCGCATCCGTCCACGTTTCGTCTTCCAACGTCGGAGAGTTACTTCCAGTTCCGAGAGCTTCGGCGTAAAGCTCTTGGACTGTCTCCATGAACGAGCTGACGCGGACTTCACAGCTTTGTGAGGCTCTCCCGCTGCCGCGACCGCAGCGAAGCGACTTGGACTTCACGTTGCCGTTAGCCGACGTGACCTCGACCAACTTGCATGAGACGTCTGCGGGCTTGGTGAAACGCGTCGGTTCAACGGGGGCGTTCTGGACGTTAAGGTCGCAGTTCGCCTGACCCATTAGACGGGCGGAGTGTCCAGACTCGCTGCTGAAGCTCGCCACCGGAAAGCCATCTACATCGACCACGTATAGGTAGTTTGCACTACCGGCGAATGGAATGGTCCACCAAACCGTCCTACAGCTGAAGGCGTCTGCGTTGCAGGTGAGTTCACCCCCAGGGCTGTGTTCGAAGCCTCGGTAGCGGCATGTAGGTGTCGATAAGGCGTCAGACTTCTCTGGCGCAGAAAAATCGGTTACGCCTGACTCCTGTTCCGTGGTGCACGCCGCACCGGAAACAGCAGCCCCCGTGCAAAGAGTATAAAGCGCTACCTGATTTCGCATCGTCAACATCGCGCCGCTCCAAGCAATTGTCGTGCCGCTGAGTTCAGTGCGCACAGGGCGCTGCCAAACACCTTAAGTTATTGTCGTGGGGCAGCCTGGCTGCCGAGTGGGTCCGAGAGTGCCGGAATTTAGGAACAGGTTGACCACACGAACTGGCAAGTACACTAGCCGCTCTAGAGCGTCACTCGGGGGACGCTTCCAGGGCGGACCGTGCGACGCAAACCTTGAATATGGTGGCCGATGGCGGCGGCATGACGGTACCGAGGCGTATCCTCGCGTGGACATCTTACGTGGTGGCGCGTCGTTGCTTGGAGCGGCGCTTCTACTTCATGGCGACGGAGGCGCTCGTGAGCGTCTTCAAAGATGTCCTCGTGAGGGCTGCCGACACCTTGGCCATTGAGTTGCAGACTTCCGCTCCAAGGGGGGCGCACCGCCTAGAGCGACAGTGGGCCGGTTGCCATCGATTCGGGACAGGAGCCGGTGCATGCCCTCCATCGTATCGGCATCACTCGTTATATTCGCGTAAGGCGTAGATTCACGCTGCCTGAAGGTTTCGCCCTCGGTGCCGCACCTAGGAAGCGCGCTGTTAGTTAGCTGCTTTGCTAAATCCTTTGCTAAACGAAACTTGCGCGCTGAAAGTTAGCAAAGGATAAAGTTTAATGGTTACATGGTGCTATGTTAGATTCGGGTGGTCGAAGTCGACCGCTTGTCCCCATTCGTGCGCGATTCCTTTGCTTAAATTCGAGAGCTTCACCTAGCAGCGGTGATTACGCCCTGTGTGCCATGGTGGGGTGAGCCAGCGAGGACGGCCATGGTGCGCCTGGCGGGTGTAGCTAGCCCGCGGCGCGAAGCGGCGTCTGATGCGCTGCGACGTATTGACCAAGGGGACCGAGCCCGAAAAGTCTTACGTAAGCTTCGCCGCGGGTAAGCTGCGTCCAGGGCAATAGCCAAACAGCCGCTAGGGCAAGGTCCACCCAATCGCCACCGGTGGCGGTCTGGTGCTGAAGCGGCACAC
>SKOF01000314.1 GCA_007120155.1 Thioalkalivibrio sp.
ACCGCCGGGGACGTCGCCGCCGATACGGGCCTCCCGCTCGAAGAGACGGAGAACGCCCTGCGGCAGATGCTCTCCGTGTATACGAGTCACCTGGACGTAGACGACGAGGGGAACCTCCTCTACCGCTTTGATCCAAAGCTAAAGCGAAGAGGGGAGAGCCGTGGTCGCCTCTGGTACAGGTTCAAGCAGCGGGCCTGGAGAGCCTTCATGTGGACCTTCAAGGTCTGGATCATGTTGATGCTGGTGGGATATACGGCCCTCTTCATCATCCTCCTGCTGGCCTTAGCGTTGGCGGCGATCGCGGCGGCGCTGAGCTCCGACTCCGACTCGGGGCCCGAGGTGATCTTCTTGCCGTTCTACCTGGTGCTCCGTGTGATCGAGATCATCTTCTTCATTCGGCTGCTGGAGGACCGACGAATGGGAGGCTACGGCCGTGGCCGGAGACGAGGGGGCTTCGGTCAAAGATTCTTGCAGGAGGCCAAGCCCAAAGAGCCCCTGTACAGGAAGATCTTTCGCTATGTCTTTGGTCCCGAGAGTGAGGTGGATGCCCTGGCCGGCCAGAGGGCCTTCGCCCGTTTCGTCCGCTCTCGAAAGGGACGGATCACGGCCGCTGACTGGGCCTCTCGGACGGGGCGGAGCCTTGAGGAGGCCGATCAGGCGCTCACGGCGGCGGTGATGCGCTTCCGAGGAGATATCGAGGTCTCGACCACGGGCCAACTGGTCTACGTCTTCGATGACCTGCGTGTGACGGCAGAGCGAGGCGATGCGGGGCAGCCCCCGGCACCCATCTGGGAGCGACCCGTACGACTCGCCCCGTTGACGGGCGATAACACGAAGAAGGCCAACGGCTGGATCACGGCTCTGAACCTCTTCAACCTCATGATGGGCGGCACGGTGATCCTGGGTTCTGGAGTGGCCTTCGGTCTGGTCTCGGCCTTGAACCCCGTGCTGGTCTTCTTGGGATGGATCCCCTTCTTCTTCAGCCTCCTCTTCTTCGCCGTGCCCGTGGCGCGCAAGCTCCAGCGGAAGCGAGAGGAGAAGCGCGCCGCGCAAGAGAATCAGCGCCGCGAGCTGGTCCAGGCGGTGTACCTCTCCGTGGGCGAAGAGGGGCCGCGCCCTGTAGACAGCCGAATCTTCGACACGACGGCGCCGGGAGAGCAGCTGATCCGCGACTTCGAGGCCGAGATTCAGGTCACCGATGAGGGGATGATGTACTATACTTTCCCCGTCGTGGCGGCGCAGATGGCCGCCGCCGAGGAGGCCCGACGGGCCACGGCGGAGGAGGTGGTCTTCGGGGAGCGGATCTTCAGCTCCGATGAGGAGACCCTCTCGATGGCCGACGCGGATCTCCTGGAGTTCGAAGAGCGCCTGGCCCGGGAGCTCGGCGGCGAGATCCCCGGGGAGTTTCAGATGGAGTGGACCGTAAAAGAAGCCCGGGAGTGGGCCCAGTGACCAAGCCTCGTCATTTTTCGATGCTCCGCTCCTTCGCGGCGGCGGATTTCCTGACCCTGGCCAACGCAGCCTGCGGGATGGTGGCGATCTTCTTCTGCCTGAAGTACGCCGAGACGGGGAGCGCCGCCTACATCTGGGGCGCCTTCGGGCTCTTCCCCCTGGCGTTCCTCTTCGACATGCTCGACGGGTGGGTGGCCCGATGGCGGAGGAAACACTCCGCCCTGGGCGCCGATCTGGACTCCCTGGCCGACATCGTCTCCTTCGGCGTGGCCCCCGCCGTGGTGGGCTACACCCTGGGTCTAGACGGGGTATGGGACGGGGTGGTGCTGGTCTTCTTCGTGGTCTGCGGCATCGCCCGGCTGGCCCGCTTCAACGTCACGGCCGCCGAGGTGGCCGCCCGGGGCGAGAAGGTGCCCTATTATGAGGGCACGCCGATCCCCACCAGCGTCTTCGTGATCCTGATCCTGGCGATCGCCTACGGTACGGGCAACGTGCACGGAGAGATATGGGGCGGGACCCTGCAATTAGGCCCGTGGCGCTTCCACCCACTGGTGTTACTCTACGGCCTCAGCGGTAGCTTGATGGTCAGCGCTACGCTGCGGATCCCCAGGCCCTGAGTCGGCCTGGTCGCGAATCAGCCCGGCCCGAAGAGGATCTTGACGCCCGCCACGATCAGGATGAAGGCGAAGCACACCGCCATGGTGAGACCGGGGACCCAGGTCGCCTGGTGGATGGGGCCGTGGTGTTCGTGATTGTCTGCCATGTGTCTTCTCATCGGTGAAAAATTGTCTGTCCTGCCAGCTCGCCGGGCATGGTGAAAAATAGCCGGCCCGATGTAAAGGAAAAAGCGACATTTTGTCGCGGGAGGTTGCCCCTGTCGTGGCAGAAGTGTATCTCTTTTGACGGTATTAGTCGGAGAAACCCGCAGAGCTTTGAGGTGAGCGATGGAACTGTTGAAGGTGTTATCGGAGTTGCCCGGCGCCCCGGGTCGGGAAGAGAAGGTCCGGGAGTTCATCGAGTCGCGGGTCAAAGAGTACGCCGACGAGGTCCACACCGACGTGATGGGCAACCTGATCTGCCGCAAGCTGCCCAAGGGCAATCCCGAAGGGGCGAAGCGGGTGATGGTGGCCTGCCATATGGATGAGATCGCCTTCTACGTGAAGCTCATCGACGAGAAGGGCTTTATCCGGGTCCATAACCAGGGCGGGTTCGATACGCGGAACCTCTTCGCCCGTAGGGTGCGGATCCAGACCCGCGACGGGGAGGAGATCTTCGGCAACTTCAACCCCGGCGGTCGGCCTATCCATATCGCCACGGACAAAGATACGAGCAAGATCCCCAAGGTGCCGGAGTTCTTCATCGACACGGGGCTCGATCCCGAGGAGCTGAAGAAGAAGGTGCGCCCCGGCGATCCTGTGACGCTGGTGCAGGAGTTCATGGAGATGGGTGATCTGGTGTCGGG
>SKOF01000579.1 GCA_007120155.1 Thioalkalivibrio sp.
GCTAATGGCTCGGTCATCTTGGAAATCGGTCTCGCCGCGGGGTCAGGGGTCTCGGTCGAGGGGTAATAGGGGACAGTATTGGATCTCTCCTCTATTGCTCACTTGTATGCAGCCAATCTGAACTCCGCTGCGCTCCGCATTATGAATTCTTATCAATACATCCCTTCCAAGATGGAAACGGAAGATTGTCTAGATTATTAACGAATCTATTGCTTCTTAAAAACAACTATTTATTCATTCAATATGTATCGTTTGAAAATTTAATTGAACAGAAAAAAAAGACGTACTATGAAGTTTTAATGGATGGTCAAAAGGATAGATATTCTGAAAAAGAAAAAGTTGACAAATGGATGCTTCTCTTTTTGCAATCCCTTGAGGCATTAATCCACCGATTGGAACAAAAATATGATGTTTTTAAAGCCAAGGGTGGTTATCTGAATGAGAGGCAAAAGAGAATTAAAGAATTCATTAAAAGCAACCAACCAATTAAACTATCTGATTTAGTGAATAATATGCCAGACATTTCAATTAACACGCTTAAGAAAGATTTGCAGTATATGAAAATTGAGAAAATAATTGAATCCGTTGGAAAAAACAAAGGAACTGCAAAGGTAAAGGAAGATTGTGATGTGATGATAGACCAATTAAGAGCTATAGATAACAAAAGGCTTATTAAGAAAATTGGAGCAATTCCGATGGAGATTAGCGAAAAAGTGAAGGAAAATCTAAGAATAATACTTGACCTTGATGAATAAGGCACAAAACGCCAACGTCCCAGCGACTTCACAAAACCGCTGGGACGACGTTAAGGCATATAGCACTGACAGAGCATGAGTACATGTCAAATCAAAAATACTATCGAATTGAAAAATGACAAAGAATTTGAGAAATGAGAAAAACTCCGTAAATTTGTATAAAAGCAGACCAGAAATTTGATAAGATAATTGACTATCTCAATAATACGATTAAAAAGTGGCTCAAAGATAATGGTTGATTTAAAATAGTTAGATATGAAAGACTTGGTTGATATACGAGAAATAGAGAATATCCAACAGTTGGATAACGAATATGACTTACTGCAATACAAATTGGTCTAAGAAAAATAAATATACGATAATCATAACCATTAAATTTTATCAATCATGGCATATTACATTAATAAAACGATTAAGACAAGTTTTGATCAAGCGATAGAGCTTATAACAGATGCATTGAAAATTGAAGGGTTTGGTATAATATCCGAAATCGACATCCAACAAAAGTTGAAAGAAAAGCTGGATGTTGATTTTAGGAAATACAAAATTCTGGGTGCTTGCAACCCAGCAAGTGCTTATGAGGCACTGAAGCAGGAAGATAAAATTGGCACAATGCTGCCCTGCAATGTAATTGTGCAGGAAACCGGTGAAAATCAGGTGGAAGTAGCAGCCGTTGACCCAGCGGCCTCCTTGATGGCTGTTGATAATAAAGAAATTGCAAATATCGCCGTCGATATTAAGGCAAAACTTAAGCGGGCTATTGAATCGTTATAAAACAGAAAGATAATTCTGTTTGTTTAACCAATCGATGTTCTTTTACATCATTTCTTTCATTGCTTTGTAAGCTTTATCTCCGTAAACGAGAGAAGGACCACCACCAATAACTACTGAAACACCTATGGTCTCGACTATTTCTTCTTGTGTCGCTCCTTCTTTCAATGCGCTTTGTACATGGCAGGCAATACAGCTTTCGCAACGAATGGCAATGGCAATTCCAAGTGAAATCAGCTCTTTCTGCTTGCCTGAAAGGGAATTATCTTCTCCAGCGGCCTTGTGCATGGTTACAAAACCTTGCGCAATGCTGCCAACCGTTGCCTGCAATTGTATGCAGAAAAACCAGCAATTCAAAACAACAGGCATTGCCCTATTTTGATTACATTTGGAGTTTGAAAAACAGCTGTCAGAAAAATATTGAACCATATAATGGAAATCGTCACTGAACAAGATTCGGTGGCGAGGATTTGTTTGTATGGTTCCAGATCACGCGGGACAGCTAAGAATAATTCCGGCTGGAAAAGAAGGGGATGAGTTTGGTTTTGGCAACGGACAATCCAAATATCTTAAAAGCAATTAGAAATACATTTAAGAAAAGCACCACGACAGATAATTACACGAGGATCAACACCAGGAAATCTGTGAATAATGAAAGTGTAAAGAGTATCGAAAAGACAGAAAGCGAGCAGGATTGAAATGAAGATGTCATCTCCGAAAACAGGTTAACCGATGTTAGGAATTAAAATAGATTTTGAAAAGAGGATTTTTGGTTTTGATTTATTACGTGCTTTTGCAATTTTTTTTGTCATTCATGGACATGGGAGACACCTTTTAAACAGTACTTTATTTGAGGGCTTCCCTTGGTTTCGATTGCCCCATGGTGTGGATATCTTTTTTGTACTTAGTGGTTTTCTAATCGGATATAGCTTTATTGTAAATGCAAATCGGACCAATAACAAACTTCCTTTAAGCAAGTCGTCAAATTTCTGGAAACGTTCAGTATTGCGTATTTTACCTAATTATTACCTGATCCTTTTTTTGAACTATTTTTTGGTAAATGGTGGCATCCTAAATGGTTCAACCGATCAGTTTAGTATTTGGCGATTCATTACGTTTACTCAAAATTTGTTTTATCCGTTCTATGATTTTTTCTGGGAGTCATGGAGTTTATCAGCTCAAGTATGGTTTTATCTTTTGTTTCCCATACTGATCATGGTGCTGGTTGAAAAATTCAAGTTAAAATACGTTATCCCAGCAATATCTTTATTGTTTATCCTAAGCTCAATAGTATATAGATTTAGCATAAGTAGCTTAGATTATGATAGTTTTTGGTGGGATGTCAGTTTTAGAAAAGTGGTAGTGTCAAGAATGGATTGTGTCTTTTTTGGCGTAATTGCTGCCTGGTTTCGATTCTATTTTAAAGATTATTGGATGAAGTATGCTAAACCGCTTTTCCTCATCGGAGTATTGCTTTTTATATTTGCAGCCTATCTCCCCAAAGAGGTCAATTCATTATACAACAAAGTTTTTTTTCTTAGCATTTCTCCAATCTACATATCATTATGGTTTCCATTAATTGATAGACTAAAAGATACCAAAACAATATTAAGTAAGCTGATAACTTGTTTTAGTGTTTTGTCCTATGCTATGTATCTGCTTAATCTGATGGTTATCCAAATAATTGATAAACATTATTCAGATGTATTGCTAAACCATGCGACACTGAAATATTTGTCATATTGGGCAATTACTGTTTTTCTTTCTTATCTGCTTTATGTATTATTTGAAAATCCGGTTTCGACTTATGGGAATAGAATTTTCAATACAACAAAAATGATGTATAAAAGAATCGGACAAGCTGAAAATAACAGATTTTGATTCATCTCGTCCAACAACCTTTATCGTTCGCTTGCTTGCATTGCATAGTGATTAGAATTTATTTTATTTTTGCACCGCAAACAAAGCGAGCGCTCTTACATTTTATGGATCCCAAAACACCCGGGTGCTGTTTATTAAACTGCGTTATGAACAATTATTTTGAGGAATTGTTGGTTTTTGAGATCGGAATAGGCGGGGCTGAATTGGTTGCCAAGTCGCGATTTCTGATGAATTAATGCAGGCAAAAGTCCCGGTAAATGCTTTTACGACAACATATTTTATACATATGAACGGTTTTTTTATCATTGTCAGTGTTTTCCTTTTACTCAACATAGCCCTTGGGCTGATCCGTGTGTGGCGTGGACCAACGGTCGCGGACCGCTTGCTAACCACCCAATTGTTCGGCACTACGGGAATGGCCATATTATTGGTCCTGGCGGGGTATTCGAAGGATCTTACACTGCTTAATGTCGCCATTACCTTTAATGTGCTGGCAATTTTATTAGTAATTAGTCTGTTCCAGGTCTGGAAAAAAAGAAGGGAGAAAGCCAATGACGATACATGAACTAATCACTGTTATTCTTTTGGTAGTGGGTTGTTTCTTTTTTCTGGCGGGAACCCTTGGGGTGCTTCGTTTCCCGGATTTGTTTTCCCGTTTGCATGCCCTCACCAAGGCTGACAATCTGGGGCTGGGCTTTATTGCCGCCGGAATGGCGGTATATATCGCATCCCCCTGGGCCGCGCTAAAGATTTTCTTTATCTGGCTCTTCACGCTCCTGGCCAGTTCTACCTCCTGTTACCTGATTGCCCGTTTTCAGAAAGAACAGGAGCAAACCAAGAATGGAAAGGAGGGTGAATGAGTGTTTTGATTGATGGTTTATTGGCAATTCTAGCCATTTACCTGGCTTTGCAGAGTTTGCTTGCACCGAGGCTTATTAAGAGCGTCTTCCTTTTCTTTGCCTTTGGGCTTGCACTGGCACTGGCATGGGTTCGATTAGGGGCAGTGGATGTGGCCATTACCGAGGCGGCTATTGCTTCCGGTTTTTTGGGGGTTTTGTTTCTCGACGCTTTACGGGACTTTTCTCCTGCGTTTCCTGCAAAACAGAAAAATCCTGAAGCTGCTCACAATGTTCTTGTTAAAAATAATACCAAATCCCTCTTGCTATCCAGGATCCCTCTTGGATTAGGGCTGGGGCTATTTCTGCTTATTGCATTGGAAGCTGTTTGGAAGACTCCGGAGGGCGGAGGGTTAACCGCAGCCGCTGAGGCCTTTCTGCCAGAATCCGGGGTCGAACACCCTGTCACCGCAGTCCTGCTTAATTTCCGCGCTTATGACACCTGGTTAGAGATCGGGGTTATTCTTATGGGCCTTTTGGCCATCTTTGCGGTCGGAGGAATAAAAGTTTACCGTAAGCCCAATATGGCAGCCCAGGACCCTATGCTGCGGCAGGTGATAATGTTTTTTACTCCGGTTCTGTTTCTGTTTGGCGCTTTCCTTTTGTATTTTGGAAAAACCGGACCCGGGGGTGCTTTTCAGGCTGCAGTCTTGTGGGGAGCAATTGGCATACTTCTTCACCTGGGTGGCAAGTCGATCATTGAGGAGATCCCCCGCTGGCTGCGTCAACTGATCCTCACGGTGGGGATTTTGTTTTTCCTCGTACTGGGCTTTCTCTTCGTGGCCGGGGGTAATGCCCTGTTTGAATACCCACGCGCTTATGCCGGACTCCTGATTTTGATCATTGAAACACTGGCTGCAATAAGCATTGCCGCAGCACTGACTGCCATATTTGCCAATTTGAATCAAATGAAAGAGGACCCGAACGAAACCGAATCGATCAATTAAAGAAGAATTAAAGTATGGAAACATATCAAATATACAATTTAACCTCCGCAGTGCTTTTTGTCATCGGCATAGGCGGAGTCTTTGCAGCGAGGCATTTTATCAGAAAAATCATTGCCACCATCATAATGGGGGGAGGGGTATTTCTGAGTTTTGTCAGTTTTGCCGAACGTGATGCCCTCACCTTTGCTGATCCTGTGCCCCACGCCCTGGTGATAACCGGCATCGTGGTGGCGGTCGCTTCCGCTGCTTTCGCCCTTGCTTTGGCCCGACGCATTTACCAACTTACCGGAGAAGAATCCTTTACAAACGACAAATGACAGATCTACCAACATCACCATTCCCTGCCTTTTTGGTAGGTTTGCCGGTTCTGCTGGCTACACTGAGTCTCTTTTTCAGGGCCAGGGGAAAGGCCGTGGTGGGCCTGGCTGGAAGCTTGCTAACCGGGGTCATGGCGTTATTTGCCCTTTTCGAAGTGACACGGCGGGGGACGGTTATCCATATCCTGGGAGGCTGGGAACCCCCCTTGGGAATTCTGCTGAGAATGGACCCCCTGGCCGCAGTTTTTATCGGGATGACGGCTGTTGTGGGAATATTCATCAGCTTGTATGCCTGGAGGTATTTCCGTGCCCAGGAAGCTACTACCGGCGGATTCCCACTATTCTGGCCCTTGTGGCTGTTCCTTTGGGCGGGCCTGAACGGGCTCTTTCTCTCCAACGACCTGTTTAACCTGTTCGTTACCCTCGAGGTCATCGGTATCAGTGCGGTGGCCCTTGCGGTGCTGTCTGGAAAAAAAACCGCCCTGGTCGCCGGATTACGTTATCTGCTGGTTGCGATCACCGGTTCAATGGCCTATCTTTTTGGGGTGGCTCTTATTTACGGGAGTACGGGGACGCTGGACCTCGGACTTCTGGGACAGGTCCTGGAACCCGGAACAACAACGACCTTTGCCCTGCTCGTTATCACCCTTGGTCTGATGATCAAAATGGCAGGTTTCCCTTTCCACTTCTGGCTGCCACCAGCACACTCCTCGGCCCTTGCTCCGGTGAGTGCGCTCCTTTCGGCCCTGGTGGTTAAAGGAGCCTTTTACATTTTGCTTCGCTTGTGGATGGAGGTGTTTGGAGTCTCCCTTACTTATGCCGCCGGACAACTCATCGGACTGGCGGGCGCAATAGCGGTGATCTGGGGTTCCTGGCAAGCTTTCATGCAGACCAGCTTAAAGTTAATCGTGGCCCATTCCAGTGTGGCTCAACTGGGTTACTTGCTTATGATTTTCCCGCTGTTGATCCTGGCCCCGGGCGTCACGGCTGATTCAGCCGACTGGCTCTCACCGGCCTGGACTGCCGGAGTCTATCAGGTCATAGCCCATGCCTTTGCCAAAGCATCATTTTTTCTTTCTGCAGGGATCATCATAATGGCATTGGGACACGACCGCATAGAGTCCTTGCGTGACCTGGTGGGCCACATGCGTATTACCGCCCTGGCAATAGCCATCGCGGGAGTTAGTTTAATTGGGCTCCCCCCAAGTGGAGGCTTTATGGCCAAATGGATGCTCCTGAAAGGGATCTTCCTTAGTGGGCAATGGTGGTGGGCACCGGTGGTACTGACGGGTAGCTTGCTGACTGCCGGCTATGTCTTTATGCTTTTGCGCCTGGCTTTTGCCCCTGCCCGCGAAAAGGAAGCGTTTCGCCCGGTTCCCAGAAGCCTTGAAGTGTGTGCCCTGGTGCTGGCGCTGGGTTCCTTTTTGATCGTTTTGCCTGCAGATAATCTGATCCAGTTTTTGCAAAGTGGCGAAGTCTTTGGTACTGGTATCGAATCAATTATGGAAGGAGGTGCACATGGAAACGACTAGCATTTTGCCTTTGCTGATCCTCATCAGCTCTCTCATACCCGGCACATTGATTATGCTGTTGCGAGAGGATCAGGTACCCCTGCGGACTTTTCTGAACCTCCTGGGGGCTGTTGCCAAAGTGGGTCTTGTGGGGTGGGTTTTTGCCGGTTATATGCGCGGCGAAGAGTATTCCTTTATCTTCAACCTTGCCCTCGACCTGACCTTCGCCCTGCGGGTGGACCAACTGGGACTTTTCTTTGCCGCCCTTTCATCAGTGCTCTGGCTGGTCACTACGCTGTATGCCATCGGCTACCTGGAAGGCGGACAGCACAGGAGACGGTTTTTTGCCTTTTTCAGTTTCTGTGTAACCGCCAGTACGGGCATTGCGCTGTCAGGAAATGTGGTCACTTTCTTTATTTTTTATGAATTCCTCACGCTGTCCACCTATCCGCTGGTCGTTCACCGGGGTACCGATAAAGCCGTGGAAGCTGGCAGAACCTACCTGTGGTACACCATTGGGGGTGGCACGGTTTTGTTTTTGGGTGTCGTTGGTTTGTTTGTGACTGCCGGCCCAATCTACTTCGGCCAGACCGAGATAATCGAAGGCCTTATTTCGACCCACTCTACCCAATTAACCATTCTGTTTTTCATTATGTTAACGGGACTGGCGGTTAAAGCGGCCATCTTTCCCCTGCACGGCTGGTTGCCCGTCTCAATGGTTGCACCGGCCCCTGTCAGTGCACTGTTGCATGCCGTAGCCGTTGTCAAAGCCGGGGCCTTCGGGATTGTCCGGCTGGTCTATGATGTTTATGGCATCAGGATAGCCGATCAAATGAACCTGCTAACCCCGTTGGCAATATTTGCAGCTTTTACCATTGTTTATGGCTCAGTTCGGGCTTTGTTTCAGGATGATTTTAAAAAACGACTGGCCTTTTCGACTGTCAGCCAGCTTTCCTATATTGCCCTTGGGGTGGCCATTGTGGGATTCCTCAGCACGACGGGAGCCGTTGTTCACCTGGTACACCAGGGCATCATGAAGATTACCATGTTCTTCGCCGCCGGAAACATTGCCGAAACCTATGGCTACTCTAAAATCAGCCAGCTGAACGGGATCGGCCGTCGCATGCCACTCACCATGGGGGCTTTTACCATAGCTGTTTTTGGCATGATCGGGCTGCCTCCGGTTGCCGGCTTCGTCAGCAAATGGTATCTCGGCCTTGGTGCGGTAGAGGCGGGAAGCTATTGGGTGGTTTTGGTACTGCTCGCAAGCAGCGCCCTGAACGCGGCTTATTTCCTGCCCATCGTTTACCGTGCGTGGTTTTGCGAACCGGACCAGGAGGCCGTTCCGCTGCTAAGCTCCGGCCGCCTGGAGACCAAAGCTTTATTGTTAATCCCGGTGGTAGTCACCGGCTTACTCTCCCTTGCTGCCGGAGTGTTTGCCGCCGTGGCTGGAAGTCCCCTTTCCATCGCCCGTGAAATCGCCGAAAAACTTTACATGCCATGATATGGTTTCTTACCATAGTTTTGCCTCTGTTGGCCGCGATACTTGCCGCATCCCTGCCCGCTGGAAGGCGATGGACCGGACTGATTTTTGTTAGCGCCACCATGCCCGCCCTCTGGCTCGGACTGGTGGAGGTATCCGGTGTATCAGCGCAGTGGTTTTTATTGGAGGGGCATTTTTCGCTGGATACACCGCGGCGAATTATCCTCCTATTGACTGGCATCCTGTGGGCTGCCGCCGGTCTTTTCACCGGATCATACCTGAAAGACGATGCCAGGCGTGGTGAGTTCTCATTCTATTTTGGCGCCGCCATGGCGGGGAATTTCGGACTCCTGATCTCCGCAGAGGTAGCCTCATTCTACACCTTTTTTGCCTTAATGACTTTTTCCTCTTATGGGCTCGTCATCCATACCCGTACCCCGTCTGCCCGCCAGGCAGCAAGGATTTACGTGGTGATGGCCATCATTGGAGAGCTGTTTCTCATCACCGCATTGTATCTCGCCGTGCAAAGTTCTGGCAGTATGCTGCTCGCTGACATCCCGCCTGCCCTGGCTGAAGCCCCCAACGGCCCGTTCATCTTTTTACTTGGCCTGATTGGCTTTGGAGTAAAGGTCGGGGCAATCCCCTTGTATTTCTGGCTTCCCCTGGCGCATCCGGCAGCTCCCGCTCCAGCGAGTGCTGTCCTTAGTGGCGCCATGATCAAAGCCGGTTTGGTTGGCTGGATGCACCTTGCTCCAGTAGGTTTGGTGGAATGGTCCTCCATGAGCCTGCTAATGGTATCCCTGGGCTTCGCGGCGGCTTTAGGGGCGGCGATCTATGGCCTGACCCAGGTTGACCCAAAAACCAATCTCGCTTATTCAAGCATCAGCCAAATGGGGGTTATGACCGTACTTCTGGGCATTGGCCTGTATGGTGGCATCCCGGCCGGGTTGCTCCTTCCCGCAATTGCGCTTTATGCCTTTAATCACGGAACAGCCAAGGCCCTTTTGTTTATGGGCACGGCACTACCCGCCAAGATCGGCGGTTCGTGGCGAATACTCATGTGGGCAGGTTTGGGAATAGGCGTTTTGGCCATTGCCGGAGGCCCTCTCACCGGTGGACTCTGGACCAAATACCTGGTCAAAACCTTCCTTGGCGAATCAAGCCTGCCAGGGGCAAAAACCTTTTTGCTTTTGCTAACACTTTCTGCGGTCACCACGACTTTATTACTGAGTCGTTTCTTACACCTTTTGCACAAAATTAAGGCGCCTTCCGGAAATGTGTCACCCGCCTTTCTCTTGCCCTGGGTACTTCTATTGCTTGCCGGGGGTTGGTGGACAATGTCACCCGCTCTTTTGCCTACAGAATTAATGAGCTACATAACAAAAGAAAAAGGCATCATGGCCTTCTTCTGGAATCTGTTCACCAACTGGAGCGCACTTTGGCCAATCACAACAGGGGCGATCGTTATGGCTTTTACCCTGAAGTTCGCCTTTTTCAACCGTTGGCCAGCGAAAAAGCCCCTTTTGCCACCTGGCGATTTTCTGCACATAATCATCATGCTTGGAAACCTGTTTGCAAAGCTTCTTCAGAAGGCGATTTCTTTGCTGGACTCCGGCATGAAATCGCTGCAAGGTCCCGAGAAAATATTTTATAGACTTTCAGATGACAAACGAACATCACAAATCAGTGCCTCCGCCGAATCCTTGCTGCGGCGCTGGGAGTTTGCCGGAATCGGCTTTTTTATCTTTTTCCTAACCTTGTTCCTCTTACTCCGATAACTATCATGATAATGAAAACTGGTATTAAAAACATAAAGAATAGTACCCTTATCAAAAGCTTTTTTCTGCGATTTGCCATATTCGCGGCAGGTTGGATCATATTGGTGGGTGGACAAAAAGTCAGCGACATTGGGTTTGTGATTCTCTTTGTAACCGCTACTACGATTATCAGCATTTATACTGTACCCCCCGGGCAATGGGTTTTTCGCCCCCTGGGTGTCGCCCGGTTTATTCCCTATTTCCTTATTACGGCCTTGCGAGGTGGCTGGGATGTGGCCCGGCGAGTCTTTTTTAGAACTGTTCCGATAGACCCTGATTTTGTAACCATTGAACACGACCCGGATCCGCGAAAAACCCTGATTCTCGCCTGGGTTATAAGCCTGCTTCCGGGTACAGCCAGTGCCGTCATTACCGAGGAAACCATAGTCGTTCACGTTCTTGATAAAAAACTACCCGTAGCCGAGGAGATCCGGGAACTGAAAAAGCGGATCAATGAAATGTTTGTGCGGGCAAACCGCTGAACTTTTTGAGATATATTGCCGCCATTTCTAAATAGTAGCAAAAAGCTGCATTTTCAGCAACTTAGGAAATCTTTGCATTCGCTGCCTGGCTTTTACCAGTGGCTCTTTGCAACTTCCCTCC
>SKOF01000313.1 GCA_007120155.1 Thioalkalivibrio sp.
CATGGTCTCAGTCCTCCAAGGGCAGGTTGAAGTTCACTCGGTCGTAAGCGTCGTGGACAATGTCGGCGGCTCGCTCCGGGGTCCATCCGGCAAGGGTCAGGATGTGGGTGAGTTCGTTCAGGTACCAACGGCGCCCGTCCTCCGAGCCTTCAAGGCCGGTGATGTACTCGCACATGTCGCCGGGGGGGATGGGCGTGTCCTCCCGGTGGAACTCGCTCCACTCCCCGAAGCTCCCCGCCTTCGGGTCGCCGATCGCGGTGCCGTCCCGGTGGACCTTCTCAAGGGCGTAGATGATGGTGGCGATGGGTCCGAAGGCCGCATGGCTCCATACGTCCCACGGCTCGATGGTGATCGTGTGTGGCATGGTCTTCCTCCTTAGAAAGGGCCGTCGCAAGTGATGATGGTGCCGCTGTAGTCGACAGCGGCGAGGTCGGCACAGCCGTCGCAGTACCAAGCGACGTAGTGGGACGCACAGCCGTCGAGCGTCCGAAGAAGGGTGTGGTACCGGTGGAGCGTGGCGCCCGGCGTCGAGCATCCTTCGCACCTCCCGGTCCGGGTCGGTGCCTCGTCCTGGACTCGCATGGCCTCTCCTTTCACGTGTACGCGATACGGTATGGTATTGCCAAAGTACATCGTGTACTACCGTGGCACAAGGGGCTTGGTTCCAACCGGACCCGAATGCCCCACCGGGTTCGGCTCCGGAGCTTGCCGTCCGGAGGGGGTGGCGCATACTCTGCGGGGAGTTTGAAAGCGGGACCGGGGTCTCCGAAGCCTGGATTCACGGCCAGGTGGGTTCGTCGGACGGGGGATCGGAGCTTTTCCGGGGGAGATGGACGGCGGGACGGGCGACCGACCGACCGACCGACCGACCAACCGGCCCCCCCCAGACCCCCCGGTGGGAACCGGGTGGGGGGGACATACTCCAAGCGCGACGTATTTTCAGTTGCAGTTGGTGGTACGGGATGCCCCGGAGGGGGGGGTGGGGTGGTGGGGGGGGTGCTCGAAATATTTTTTATGCGGGTGCGCGGCTGGTGCCTGGCATAGGTTCATTGCCTAATGCGGACCGGTTCGATTCCGGTGCCCGCCATAGGGGGGAGAGGTGGCGGCGACCAGGCGTGAGGTGCATGGTCTCGAGAGAGATCGTCGTTACCCGGTGGCGCGTATAATCCGGAGTTAACCCCATGGAGACAGCAGGACAACAGAAGACCTGGCCTCCGGCCATGGCACCGGTGAAGCGTCCCTCCCCGAGGCTAATGTGAAGATTCCCAGTGAGGTGAAGGCGGCGGTGGGCCGGGTGTTACTGGAGGATTACATGGGCGAGGTGCGATTGAATGCGGCGTTGGGGTACGAGGTAGATCCTGGGTTAGGGGCGCCGGAGGTATATGAGAGGCCGGGTTGGGGGGTGCTGTATGCGCCGGAGGGTTTCGGCGAGTTAGCTGTGGAGGCGGGCGGGGGTGGTGGTATTTGGGCGGTTGAGGGTGCTGAGGTAGGGGAAGAGGAGTTGGAGGTGGAGGTAGTGAAGCCGCGTGATAGAGCGATGCGTAGTGAGTTAGTGAACGAGGCGGGTGAGAGGGCGGTAGTGGACTGGGGGTTAGGGGTAAGTGAAGGGGAGCGGGTGTTTGTGATATTTCACCGGGTGGTGGGGGAGGGGACATGGGGTGGCGATGGAGCGACTGGCTGATACTGGTATTGATTTCCGCGGCGGGCTGGGGCTTGATTTGGTGGTTCACGATGCGAGTGATGGGTTGAGGGATGCGTCCGACTGACGCGCAGCGGAGGGCGGAGCAGAAGGCGCAGGCGGAGCGAGAGAAGCGACGTCGTGATGGGTTGTGGGGTGGAGCGTTAAGGGCGCATGACGAGTGGCGTGGGGACCCAGTGGGCTGGGCGGTGGAGAAGTTAGGTGTAGAGGAGCGTACGTTGAGGTGGGGATTGAATGCTGGGTATGGGGCACATCGGTGGGACGGCACGAGGGAGCCGATAGTGAGGATGTTGGAGAATGTAGCGGGTGGGAGGGACACGGCGGCGGAGGCGGGAACGGGTACGAACAAGACGTTTAGTGCGGCGGTGGCGGTGCTACATTTTCTAGCGTGCTGGGAGGATTCGTTCGTAATCACGACGGCGCCGAAGAAGGATCAATTGACGTTGAACATCTGGAAGGAGTTGAGGCGGTTATGGCCGCGGTTCCAGCGTCATTTCCCGACGGCGGAGTTATTGGATTTATTGATTCGGATGCGGTCGGGTTCGGTTGACAACATGAGTTGGAGTGCTCATGGGATAGTGGCGGGTGTGGGAGCGGAGGAGGAGGTAGCGACGCGGATGCAGGGTTTCCACGCGGAGCACATGTTGTTTGTGGTGGAGGAGATGCCGGGGATGCCGGCGCCGATAGTGAAGGCGATTCGTAACACGTGTGTAGGGCCGCACAACGTGATTTTGGGTTTAGGGAATCCGGATTCACAGCATGATGAGTTACATCGTCATGCGAAGCGTGAGCACGTGGATCATATTCGGATTTCGGCGTTGAGTCATCCGAACCTGGTGAGTGGTGATCCGTCGATAGTACCTGGTGCGGTGAGTCAGCAGAGTGTAGATCAGCGGTTGGAGGAGTATGGTGAGGATCATCCGATGTACCGGAGTCGGGTGAGGGGGATCAGCCCACCGCAGTCGAAGCATTCGTTAATTCGTTGGGAGTGGTGCGAGGCGGCGGCGGCGCGGTACAGCGATGATGGATTGAGGGAGGGGTTACCGGCGCTGGGTGTTGACCTGGCCAACTCTGAGGATGGGGACAAGGGTGCGATAGCGCGGTGGTTGGGCGCGTGTTTGACGGAGGTAGAGAGTGACCAGTGTCCGGACGCGAACGAGTTAGCTGACCGGGTGGTGAAGGAGGCTGAGGCGGAGGGGATCCGGGGTCGAC
>SKOF01000215.1 GCA_007120155.1 Thioalkalivibrio sp.
CATTGAGGAGCAGACGCCATACACCACCACCGCCCGACTGACCTATCTCTTCAATGGCGAAGGCGGACGGCTTCGTCCCAGTCCCGACGTGCTGGTGCGTATGTACCACGATGCCCGCCAGGTGGAGGTACTGACCCGCCATTGCCGGCCGCTGGACCTCAAGATCCGCCTGAATGATCTGCCACGGTTGCGCGCGCTCGAGTGCAAGTGGCGGTTGAATCGTTTCCTGTTCAAGTGGCTGGGTTATTGCCAGCGTCAGGGACATCACCTGGGTCTCCTGCAGCCGGATGCGGTGCCGCCCGGCCCGGACGTGGTTGGGCCCTGATCCCGCGTCCCGTTGTCTCCCTCGATCTGCCCGGGTCCGGCGCCATGTTCGTCCCGGTGATCTCCACACCCCTCTGATCCAATATGCAGTCACCTCGAAATAACCATATTAACAAATGGTTATGAGATGTTTCTCGGGTTGTATCGAGATGATGTGCAAGCCCGTGTCGCCCTGACTCACAACATGCATCCGCCTGGGGAACACCCGGGCCGACGGCCGGTCGAATTCTTGACCAACACAGTCAGCTTTTGTATATAATGGCGCAAAGTCCGACGAAAATAGTCGGAAATGATCCCTGACCAACCCAACCGAAAAGGGGTGGATTATGAAACTCTCGACCAAAGGACGTTATGCCGTCACGGCGATGATGGACCTGGCCATTCACGACAAGATCGGCCCGGTGACGCTGGCGGACATCTCCCAGTGCCAGGGCATCTCCCTGTCCTACCTGGAGCAGTTGTTCGCCAAGTTGCGCAAGCAGGGGCTGGTGGAAGGCGTCCGGGGTCCGGGCGGCGGCTACCGGCTGGCGCGTCCCGCCGACCAGATCACCGTGGCCAATATCATCACCGCCGTGGACGAGAACGTGGACATCACCCGGTGCCGCGGCCACGAGGACTGTCAGGATGGCGAGCGCTGCCTCACCCACGAGCTGTGGGATGATCTCAGCAATCGCCTGTACGCGTTCCTCGACGGCATCACCCTGGACCAGTTCGCCAACCGGCCCGAGGTCCAGGCGGTGGCCAAGCGGCAGGACCGCGACGTCAATCGTCATCATTTCATCTTCCGTCGCACGGCGGCGTAAGGAGACGACGATGTCCCTGAAGTTACCCATCTATCTGGATTATTCGGCGACGACGCCTGTTGACGAGCGGGTAGTGGAGCAGATGTCGCGTTATCTGACGCGGGATGGGATGTTTGGCAATCCGGCGTCGCGTTCGCATGTCTTTGGCTGGGATGCGGAGAAGGCGGTGGAGCGTGCGCGTGCTCAGGTGGCCGAGTTGGTGGGTGCGGACCCGCGCGAGATTGTCTGGACCAGTGGGGCGACCGAGGCGGACAACCTGGCGATCAAGGGTGCGGCGCATTTCTACCAGAAGAAGGGTCGTCACATAGTGACGGTCAAGACCGAGCACAAGGCGGTGCTCGATACCTGTCGTCAGTTGGAGCGCGAGGGGTTCGAGGTGACGTATCTGGACGTGGGTTCGGACGGCTTGCTGGATCTGGAGGTATTGAGGTCTGCGCTTCGTGACGACACGGTGCTGTTGTCGGTGATGCATGTGAACAACGAGATTGGCGTGATACAGGACATTGAGGCGATCGGCGCGATTGCGCGCGAGCGTGGTGTGCTGTTTCACGTGGATGCGGCGCAGTCCACGGGCAAGGTGTCGATTGATCTGTCGAGGTTGCCGGTGGATCTGATGAGTTTTTCGGCGCACAAGAGTTATGGTCCGAAGGGTATCGGTGCGTTGTATGTGCGCAGGAAGCCGCGGGTACGCATCGAGGCGCAGATGCACGGCGGCGGGCACGAGCGCGGTATGCGTTCCGGGACGCTTGCGCCGCACCAGATTGTGGGCATGGGCGAGGCGTTTCGCATTGCGCGCGAGGAGATGGGTGCGGAGGTTGAGCGCATACGCATGCTTCGTGACCGTTTGTGGTCGGGTCTCTCGGACATGGAGGAGGTGTATCTCAACGGTGATCTGGAGCGTCGCATTGCGGGCAATTTGAATGTGTCGTTCAATTTTGTCGAGGGCGAGAGTCTGATCATGGCGTTGAAGGACATTGCGGTGAGTTCGGGCTCGGCGTGCACGAGTGCGAGTCTTGAGCCGAGTTATGTGCTGCGTGCGCTGGGTCGGGATGATGAGTTGGCGCACAGTTCGATCCGTTTCACCCTGGGGCGTTACACGACGGCCGAGGAGGTGGACTACACGGTGGATCTGGTCAAGCGCGCGGTGGCGAAGCTGCGCGAGCTTTCGCCGTTGTGGGAGATGTACCAGGAGGGTGTGGATCTCAAGAGCATTGAATGGGCGGCGCACTGATGCGCTGTGCGCATCGGTGCGCAGTGGCAAGTGGCAAGTGGCAAGTCTCAAGGGACTTCCTTGTCACTGGTAGATAAAGATCATTCGTCCTCCCCTGTTGCGGGGAGGGTGCAAGGCAAATCCGGAGGTTAAGGTATGGCATACAGTGACAAGGTACTGGAGCATTATGAGAATCCGCGCAATGTGGGAGCTATGGACAAGGCGGACCCGTCGGTGGGCACCGGGATGGTGGGTGCGCCGGCGTGCGGGGACGTGATGAAGCTTCAGATCAGGGTCAATGATCAGGGTGTGATCGAGGATGCGAAGTTCAAGACCTATGGATGCGGTTCGGCGATTGCCAGTTCGAGTCTGCTCACGGAGTGGGTGAAGGGCAAGACGCTGGAGGAGGCCGGTGAGATCAAGAACACGCAGATTGCCGAGGAGCTGGCGTTGCCGCCGGTGAAGATTCACTGTTCGGTGCTGGCCGAGGACGCCATCAAGGCGGCCATTGCGGACTTCAGGAAGAAGACCGGCGACGAGGAGACACCTGCCAGACAGAGCGCCTGA
>SKOF01000256.1 GCA_007120155.1 Thioalkalivibrio sp.
TGGCCCGTCTGGATCCTGCTGGCCATCGCGCTGTTCATCTTTCGCGATTTCGCACGTACGGTCACTCCGAAGGCGCTGGCCGTGGTGAGCCCGGTGGACGGTGTGGTCACGGCAATCAGCGAAGACCGCAATCCCTTCCTTGACTGCAAGGGCCGGCGCGTGAGTCTGCGCCAGTCGCGCACGGGCGAGTTCAACGTCCATAGCCCCATCGAGGGAAAGGTGCAGCGCCGCTGGTGGCCGGGAAAGGAAGGCGTCGACGAAAAGGTACCCCAGGACCAGTTCGCCGTGTGGATCCGGTCGGACGAGGAGGACGACCTTGTCTTCGCGGTCGGACTCAGGGGCGGACTGCGGTATGTACGCTGCGGCGTGCAGTCCGGCGAACGCATGGGCCAGGGGAGGCGTTGCGGGTTTGCCGGGTTCGGTCGGCCGGTGGATATCTACCTGCCGGAGAACAGCCGCGTGGAAGTGGAGGTCGGGCAGCGGGTCAAGGCGGGCAGTGATATCATCGGTATTCTGATTCACAAGCAGAGCGATCGGTCCTGATATGTCGGAATCCGAACCGCACCCGGACGATCACAAGACGCGCCGGGGCATCTATCTCCTGCCCAACCTGTTCACCACCGCGGCACTGTTCGCAGGCTTTTACGCCATGGTGGCCGCCATCAACGGGCAGTTCACCGCCGCCGCCATTGCCGTGTTCGTGGCCATGGTGCTGGACGGCGTGGACGGTCGCGTTGCACGCATGACCCACACGCAGACCGCCTTCGGCGCGCAGTACGACAGCCTTTCGGACATGGTCTCCTTCGGCCTGGCGCCCGCGTTGGTGGTGTACCTGTGGGCACTGGTGGATCTGGGGCAGGTGGGCTGGGTGGCCGCCTTCTTCTACGCCGCGGCGGCGGCATTGCGACTGGCCCGGTTCAACACCAAGATCGGCGTGTCCGACAAGCGCTTCTTCCAGGGCCTGCCGAGCCCCTCCGCCGCCGCCCTGGTCATGGGCATGGTGTGGGTCTGGCACGATCTCAAGTTCGAGGGCTCGGATCTGGGTATTCTTGCGCTGATCGTTACCGTGGCGGCCGGTGCCCTGATGGTCAGCAATGTCACGTATTTCAGCTTCAAGGACATGGATTTCCGCCACCGGGTACCGTTCTTCGCGGTGCTGGTGATCGTCGTGGCCCTGATGCTTACCGCCATCGACCCGCCCAAGGTGCTCTGGGGTGTTTTCCTGCTCTACGCGCTCTCAGGGCCTGCTCTTTCCGTGATCCGCTGGCGCCGCCGGCGGGCGCGGGGCGAGGCAGCCGCCGAGGTCAAGGATGAAGGCGAAGGTCAGAAGGATGAACAAAGTTCGAAGTAAGAATCGGGAAGCGGGAAAGACCTCACTTCGCACTTCCCGATTCGCCCTTCCCACTTGCAGGCCCCGTTCGTCTCTGATACTTTTGGATCAAGTCTAAACCAACGGCCTGTACAGTACCCGCAACCATGCCTATTTCCCGGAGCCAGTTCGCTCACTTCAGCACCCCCCGCCAGGCGGGTGCCACGGGCTATTGCGGTCTTTCCCTGCTCGTCCTGCGACTGCCGCGCTAGCGGCATCCCATCTTGCCTGGCGAGGCCAAACGCACCCCTGATCCGTGTTTCCGTCCGTCTGGACGGGATACCCCGTTGCAGGCGCGGAATCCGTTAGAATTCGTGAATTGATATCAGGCCGGGGGACCGGCCGGCAGGAGAAGCAGACATGTCAGGCAACGACAAGCTCATCATTTTTGACACCACCTTGCGCGACGGCGAGCAGAGCCCCGGCGCGTCCATGACCCGCGAGGAGAAGGTGCGCATTGCCAAGGCCCTGGAGAAGATGCGGGTGGACGTGATCGAGGCGGGTTTCCCCATCGCCAGCCCCGGTGACTTCGAGTCGGTTCAGGCCGTGGCCCGGGCGGTCAAGGACAGCACCGTATGCGGGCTGGCCCGGGCCAAGGACGCGGACATCGACCGGGCCGGCGAGGCGCTCAAGGGGGCCAACTCGGCCCGTATCCATACCTTTATTGCCACCTCGCCCATCCACATGCAGCACAAGCTGCGCATGACTCCGGACCAGGTGCTTGAACAGGCGGTGCAGGCGGTCAAACGGGCCCGCGGGCACACGGACAACGTGGAGTTCTCCCCGGAGGACGCGGGCCGTTCCGAACTGGATTTCCTCTGCCGGGTGATCGAGGCGGTGATCGACGCGGGCGCGACCACCATCAACATCCCGGACACGGTGGGTTACAACATCCCGCTTCAGTTCGGCGAGTTGATCCATAACCTGCGCGAGCGCATCCCGAACGCCGACAAGGCCGTGTTCTCCGTGCATTGCCACAACGACCTGGGACTTGCGGTGGCCAACTCCCTGTCCGCGGTACTCAACGGCGCCCGGCAGGTGGAGTGCACCATCAACGGTCTGGGTGAGCGTGCCGGCAATGCGGCGCTGGAGGAGATCGTCATGGCGGTACGGACCCGCCAGGACGTGTTCCCCTGCGACACCACCCTGGATACCACCCAGATCGTACCCTGTTCACGGCTGGTCTCCAGCATCACCGGTTTCCCGGTGCAGCCCAACAAGGCCATTGTCGGCATCAATGCCTTTGCCCACGAGTCCGGTATCCACCAGGATGGCGTCCTCAAGCATCGGGACACGTACGAGATCATGCGCGCCCAGGACGTGGGTTGGAGCGACAACCGCATCGTGCTGGGCAAGCACTCGGGCCGCAATGCCTTCAAGACGCGCCTGAAGGAACTGGCCATCGAGTTCGACTCCGAGGAGGAGTTGAACGAGGCGTTTGCCCGCTTCAAGGACCTTGCCGACCGCAAGCACGAGATCTACGATGAGGATCTGCAGGCTCTGGTGACCGAGGCGGCCGCGGCCATGGAGAA
>SKOF01000319.1 GCA_007120155.1 Thioalkalivibrio sp.
ACGCCCCGCCGGTGCAGATCGAGGTGCATCTGGCCAACGGCCTGCCCGCCTTCGCCATCGTCGGTCTTCCCGAAGCCGCCGTGCGCGAGAGCCGCGAGCGGGTGCGCGCCGCCCTGATCACCAGCGGCTTCGAGTTTCCCGCACGGCGCATCACCGTCAGCCTCGCCCCGGCGGACCTGCCCAAGGACGGCGGACGCTTCGACCTGGGCATCGCACTGGGCCTGCTGGCGGCCTCAGCGCAATTGCCCGTCCAGGCCTTGGAGGGTCACGAGTTCCTGGGCGAACTGGGCCTGAACGGGGAACTGCGACCGGTGCGCGGCGTACTGCCGGCGGCCCTGGCCGCCCGGGCGGCGGACCGGAGTCTGGTGGTGGCAGAGGCCGACGCGGACGAGGCCGCGCTTGCCCGGGGGTGCCGCGTGCTGGCCGCCGATCATCTGCTGGCCGTCTGTGCCCACCTGCGCGGCGTGGAGCCCCTGGCCGGACATCCCGAACCGCAGCCCTGCCGAATCTCCCCGGCCGGACCGGACATGGCGGAGGTCAGGGGCCAGCCCCAGGCAAGGCGCGTCCTCGAACTCGCCGCCGCCGGCGCCCATCACCTGCTCATGATCGGCCCGCCCGGCACCGGCAAGACCATGCTTGCCAGCCGCCTGCCGGGCCTGCTGCCCGACATGGACGACGACGAGGCCCTCGTCACCGCCGCGGTTCACGCGGTGAGCGGACAACCCCTGGACGTGCAGCGCTGGCGCCAGCGGCCGTTTCGCGCGCCGCACCACACCGCCTCCGGTGTGGCACTGGTCGGTGGCGGTTCCCACCCGCGGCCCGGCGAGGTGTCCCTGGCCCACAACGGGGTGCTGTTTCTGGATGAGCTGGCGGAGTTCGACCGCCGGGTGCTGGACGTGCTGCGCGAGCCGCTGGAGAGCGGCCGCATCACCATCTCCCGGGCCGCCCGTCAGGCGGAGTTTCCGGCGCGATTCCAGCTGGTGGCCGCCATGAACCCGTGCCCTCAGGGCTATGACTGCGACCTGGCGGCAAACTGCCGGTGCAGCGCCGAGCAGCACCGGCGCCAGCGGGCCCGGCTTTCGGCACCCCTGCTCGACCGTATCGACCTCTCCGTGCAGGTGCCGCGGCTGCCCAGGGGCGCGCTGTTCGAGGACAGCGGTCCGCCCCCCGAGGACAGCGCCACCGTGCGTGGGCGCGTGCGGGAATGCCGAGAACTGCAGTTGGAACGCCAGGGGTGTGTCAACGCCCTGCTGGACGGGCAGTACATCCATCGTCACTGCGCGCTGGAAGACGCCACCCGGCAATCCCTCGAGCAGGCCATGGACCGGTTCAGGCTGTCCGCCCGCTCTGCCCACCGCATCCTGCGCGTGGCGCGCACCATCGCCGATCTGGCGGACAGTGAACGCATCGCCCCGGCGCACCTCGCCGAATCCCTCAGCTACCGGGTACTGGATCGATGGCGGTTGTAAGGCAGTTGCAAGTGGCAAGTCTCAAGTGGCAAGGAAAAGCACAGACCAGTGTCGTGTCCCATAAATAGCTTGCGCTGAAACGGAGGATATTTTTGGGACACGACACAGGACGCGCGCTTGCGCGCGCCGTCCTTGCCACTTGAGACTTGTCACTTGCCACTAAAAAGGGGCGCCACCCCCAGGTGGCGCCCCTTTTTCAGAGGACTGATCGAAACCCTTAAAGGGTTTCGATATAAGCGGCCAGGTTGGCGATGTCCTCGTCGGACAGGGTCACCGCCTGCGGGGCCATCAGCGGCGTGTTTGGACCCACGGTCTCGCCGGCGCGGTATCTCGTGAGCAGGTCAACGATCTCCTCGGCGGTATGACCGGCCAGCTTGGGGAAGATCCCCATACCCTCGCCCTTGGCCCCGTGGCAGGCGATGCAGGTGCCAAACTTGGCCTGACCCGCCGCCGGGTCGCCAGCCACGACTTCGGCGGCCTCAGCCTCTGCTGCCGGCTCCGCTTCGGCGTCGACCTCGGGCTCCGCCTCCGCAACGGCCTCGGGGGCCCCGTTTTCCACGGTCTGCCCGCTCTCCTCCAGCAGGTAGACCACCGAGGCGCGCACTTCCTCGTCACTGAGGCTGGCGTCCCCGCCCCGTGCGGGCATGGCGCCGATGCCGTCGATGGCGTGCTGAACCACCGTGTCCAGTCCCTGGCCCAGGCGATCCGCCCATACGCCCTCGTCACCCTTGAGGGGGGCATCCGCTGCACCGGTATCGTGGCACGCGGCACACACGGCGCGGTAGATATCCGATGCCGAGCGGCGCGCGGGCTCACCGTTCTCCGCCGCGTCTTCTTCGACATCCTCGGCCGTGGCAACCCGCCCGATGGGCCGGATACGCTCCTCCACGCGAGCCTGCGCGGCGGTGGCGAGGTCGTCCGGCACGGCCGTACGCTGCGCCACGGACAACAACCGGGCGGCCAGGAAGAATACGGCCGCAAGCAGGACCAGCACGCTCAGCACCACCACGAACCGGGTCATGAAATCTTTGTCTTCTTGGGACGCCACAGTTTCCTCCTGCCTCTAGACGTAAGTGCGTCTGCCCCTGTCGGCACAATCAGGCCGCTCCTGCAGATCGCATGGGCCTTCTGCCACGTCGGCAGGCGCGGATTATAGGGCATCCGCCCTCGGCAGACCACTCGCCCGGGCACGGTCCCGGGGCCCGGGCATGGACGCGAACCCAACGGCGGAGTAAGATTCCCGGCTCTGTGCGCCCGTAGCTCAGCTGGATAGAGCGCTGCCCTCCGGAGGCAGAGGTCAGAGGTTCGAATCCTCTCGGGCGCGCCACTCACTCACGTTCGCGCCGCTTCCGGTCGGATTGCCGGCCCCTCGGCACAGCCTCGCGGCGCTCGGCTCGTGCGAAGCGGTGCTTCGCGCAAATCACTCGCCTCG
>SKOF01000309.1 GCA_007120155.1 Thioalkalivibrio sp.
ATCACGATCACCCCGGACACCCCCGCTTCACCGCACTGGCGCACGATGCCGGGTACCGTGGCTGCGGGGGTGGCGATCACCGCCAGTTCGGGAGGACGGTCGATGGCGGTCACGTCCGGATGGCACTTGTGGCCCATGACCCTGCGATGGCGCGGATTGACCGGGTGCAGCGCGCCCTTGTACCCCATGGCACGCAGGTTCTCCATGACCCGGGCGCCGACCGATTCCGGGCGCTCGCTGGCACCGATGATCGCGATGCCGCGTGCGGACAGGATGCGATGGAGGTAATGGGGGCCCATGGGGGTTCCGGTACGGCGACAGGTTTCAGTGTTCCACGCCGGCAGGCACGGATCAATGGTGTACCCAGGCACCCAATGTGTAAGCTGGTGGCTTTTGTGAAGGGTCAGGTGTGAGGCGGCAGGCGTTTAGCCCCGCCCCGGACGGTTCCGGAAGCGGTGGCGCAGGGATTGACGCCCGCTTATGACCGCGCGGAGACACGGACCCGGATCCTGAACCCGCCGGTGATCGGCTTTTGTTGCGTGGTGTGCCATGGCCCTGTACTTCATCTCCCATCCGGACTGTCTGCAACACCTCACGCCGGCTCATCATCCGGAGCGCCCCAGGCGCCTGTCGGCCATCAACGATCAGCTCATCACCTCGGGCGTGGATTCCTGGGTGCATCACCGGGAGGCGCCACGGGCGACACGGGAACAGCTGCTGCGGGTCCATTCTGCGGCCTACCTGGATGAACTGTCGCGTGAAGTGCCGGCCGGAGAGGGGGCCGTGTGCGTGGACGGGGGGGATACCTTCATGTCGGAACACAGCCTGGAGGCGGCAGGCCGCGCCGCCGGTGCTGTGGTGATGGGCGTGGATCTGGTAATGTCCGAGCCCGGCTCAGCCGCCTTCTGCGCAGTACGCCCGCCCGGCCACCATGCCACCCGCGACCGGGCGATGGGTTTCTGCCTGTACAACAATATCGCCGTCGGTGCCGCCCATGGGCTCCACTCCCATGGTCTCGAGCGGGTCGCCATCGTGGATTTCGATGTGCACCACGGGAACGGCACCGATGACATATTCCTGCATGAGCCGCGCGTGCTGTTCTGTTCCACCTTTCAGCATCCGTTCTATCCGCACGAGGGCGCCGAGGCGAGGGATGGCGCGCCCCGGGTGAATGTGCCCCTCCCTGCGGGCACTCGCGGCGAGGGGTTCCGGGCAGCGGTGCGCGAGCAGTGGCTGCCGGCGCTCGATGCGTTTCGCCCGCAGCTGCTGCTGATCTCCGCGGGATTTGACGGGCACCTGGAGGACGATATGGCCGGCCTGGGTCTGGTGGAGGCCGACTACGAGTGGGTGACCCGGGAACTCAGGGCGCTCGCCGGGCGCCACGCCGAAGGACGCATCGTGTCGACCCTGGAGGGAGGCTATGCCTTGTCCGCCCTCGGTCGCAGCGTGGTGGCGCACCTCAAAGCGCTCTTGTGAATTGCGAAGTGTGAATTGGGAAGTGCGAAGTAAATGCCTTTCACTTCCCAATTCCCAATTCACACTTCCCACCTCATGACGGTTCGTTGCCCGGCTTCCACTTGATGTTGCAGCCGATGCTGGGCTTCTGGTCCTCGGGGATGGGGCTTCCCGCAAGCAGGGCGTCGGCGGCGGCGCGCAGGTCCTTGCCGGTGACCGGGAGGTCACTGCCCGGACGCGCCGCGTCGAACTGCCCGCGATAGACCAGCTTGCGGTCGGCGTCGAACATGAAGAAGTCCGGTGTGCAGGCCGCCTGATAGGCTTTTGCCACGGACTGATCCTCATCGAACAGGTACGGGAAGGTGTAACCGAACCGGCGGGTTTCATCCTTCATGTGCTCCGGGCTGTCCAGCGGAAAATTCTCCACATCATTGGAATTGATGGCGATCACCGCCAGGCCCTTGTCCGTGTATTCACGCCCGAAGCGGGCGAACTCGTGGCGAATCAACTGGACGAAGGGACAATGATTGCAGATGAAGGCGATCACATAGCCCCTGGCGTCGGGAAAGTCATCCAGGGAGACTGTCTTGCCGGTGCTCGGATCAGGCAGGCGGAAATCGGGCGCCGGCGTGCCCAGTTCCAGCATGACGGAGGGGGTGCGTACCATGGTTCGGCTCCTTCGGAATCCGGATAGGCGATAAGGAATTGCCCATTATAACAGGACGCCCCACCCCGGCCCGCCACAATACTGACAACTGACAACTGACAACTGACAATCTGACTTGACATGTGATATGGCTGGCCCATGCTGGAGACTGGTTCAGTCGGATGAGAGGACATCATGGGCGACCTCCTTGAGGATCTGCGCGCGCAATTGGAGAAACTGCGGGAAGATCTCCAGGCCCGTCTTGAGCGGGTGGAGCGCAATGTGCGTCATGAAGGCGAGCCGCTGGACCAGGATTTCGCGGAGCAGGCGGTGCAGCGGGAAAACGAGGAGGTGGTGGACGCCCTTGGCAATGAGGCGCGCCGGGAGCTGGCTCTGGTGCGCGACGCCCTGAAACGCATGGATGAGGGCCATTTCGGTGTGTGTGAATCCTGCGGGGAGCCCATTGCCACGGCCAGGCTCAGGGCATTGCCCCATGCCCGCATGTGCGCGGAATGCGCATCCCGCCACGAGGCGATGCGCGGCTGACAATGTGGTCAATCCGGCAGTTTCCGTCGGGTTGAAACCGGCCGCTCCGGCGCCAACGTTGAATGAACGGGAAAATTCACGGTGTCGTCCGGGAGGGCCGCATGGTAGGTTGGCTGCAGGGTGAAGTGGCGGAACGCAAACGCTGGACCGAACGGCTCCACTCTCTGCGGGTGAACGCGCCGGTGGATCCCTTCGAGCCGGGCCAGTTCAATCGCCTGGCGCTGGACATCGACGGAGAACGGGTGGGCCGGCC
>SKOF01000559.1 GCA_007120155.1 Thioalkalivibrio sp.
ACCGTCCTGGTGGGCGAAGACGAAGAAGGAGCAGCCTGATGAGTGAAGCCCGTTCGGGGGGCTTGCTGGGGTGGGTCGACGACCGCTTCCCCCTCAGCAAGATGTGGCGGGAGCATGTCAGCGAGTATTACGCTCCTAAGAATTTCAACTTCTGGTACTTCTTCGGATCGCTGGCGCTTCTGACGCTGGTGATCCAGGTGGTGTCGGGCATCTTCCTCACCATGAACTACGTCCCGTCCGGCGACCGTGCTTTCGAGTCGGTCGAGTACATCATGCGGGATGTGCAGTGGGGATGGCTGATGCGTTACATCCACACTACGGGTGCGTCGGCCTTCTTCGTGGTGGTCTACCTGCACATGTTCCGCGCCCTGCTCTACGGATCCTACAAGCAGCCGCGTGAACTGCTGTGGATCTTCGGCTGGCTGATCTTCCTGGTGCTCATGGCGGAGGCCTTCATGGGCTACCTGCTGCCCTGGGGGCAGATGTCCTACTGGGGCGCCCAGGTGATCGTGAACCTGTTCTCCACCATTCCCCTCATCGGGCCGGACCTGGTGACCTGGATTCGCGGCGACTTTCTGATCTCCGATGCCACGCTCAACCGGTTCTTCGCCCTGCATGTGGTGGCGCTGCCGCTGGTGCTGGTGATGCTGGTGTTCGTGCACATCATCGCGCTGCACGAGGTGGGTTCCAACAACCCGGACGGCGTCGAGATCAAGAAGCACAAGGGGCCCGATGGCAAGCCCCTCGACGGCATCCCGTTCCATCCCTACTACACCGTCAAGGATATCGTCGGCGTGGGCGTGTTCCTGATCCTGTTCTTCGCCGTGATGTTTTTCGCGCCGGAGTTCGGAGGCTATTTCCTGAAGGCGGACAACTTCGTGATGGCCGACCCCCTGGTCACGCCGGACTTCATTCCGCCGGTCTGGTATTACGGTGCCTTCTATACCACCCTGCGCGTGATCCCGGATCCGTTCCTGGGCGTGTTGACCATGTTTGGTGCGGTGTTCGTGCTGCTGTTCCTGCCGTGGATCGACCGCAACCCGGTCAAGTCGATCCGCTATCGCAGCCCGGTGCACAAGTTCAACCTGATCTTCTTCGGCCTGACCTTCGTTCTGATGACCTGGCTCGGCACCAACCCGCCGGACCCGCTGCTGGTGGAACTGGGCTTGCGCGCCACGGTTATCTACTTCGTGTTCTTCGTCGTGCTCTGGTTCCATAGTCGGGAACGGTCGATGGTCATGAGCGTGGCGACCTTCCTGGTGCTGGTGGGCCTGTACACGATCTACGATCTGACCCGCGTGGACAGCGAGACCGCGCTGCTGGTCTGGAGCGTGTGGCTTGTTCCCACCATCTATCTGGCCATTACCCTGCTGCTGCCCGCGTTCATGCGCGGCACAGGCCAGGACAAGCCCGTTCCGGAAAGGGTGACCGCGTGATGAAGAAACTGATCCTGATACTGATTCTCCTGGGCCTGGCCGTGCCTGCGGCTTCCTTTGCCGCGGGGCCTTCCGTGAAGGTGGACAAGGCCGACATCGACGTGACCAACCAGGCTTCCCTGCAAAGAGGCGCCAAGTACTTCGTCAACTACTGCCTGGGTTGCCATCAGGCCCAGTACAGCCGTTACGCCCGGGTCGGTCAGGACCTGGGGCTGACCGAGGAGCAGGTGCGCGATAACCTGATCTTCACCCGTGACGCGAAGGGCGACCCCACCCGTGTGGGCGATCTGATGAAGAACGCCTTCCCGGAAGCGGATGCGGAGGAAGCCTTTCATGTGGTACCTCCGGACCTGACCCTGGTGGCGCGGGCCCGCGGCGAGGACTGGCTCTACACGTTCCTGCGCGGCTTCTACCTGGACAAGGATCGGCCGTTCGGCGTCAACAACACGGTATTCTCCAACGTGGGCATGCCCCATGTGCTGTGGGATCTGCAGGGCTGGCAGGAGAGGGTCACCGAAACGGACGCCAGGGGCAACGAGGTGACGCGCCTGGAACTGGCGGAATCGGGCAGTCTGAGCCGCGCCGAGTATGACGCCGTGGTGCGCGATATCGTCACCTTCCTGTCCTACATGGGCGAGCCGATCCAGCACGAGCGCAAGATGCTGGGCATCTGGGTGATGCTGTTCCTGGGGTTGTTCACCGTGCTCGCCTATCTGCTGAAGAAGGAATACTGGAAGGACATCCACTAGGAGCCTGTCCGGGTAATCTGCGCGCAGCGAGGCGGGTGGGAATCCGGCCTCGATTTGCCGCCGCCGCAGTGGCGACGATGATTCGGACAGGCTCCTGGCGCGGGTGACGGTTCGCGTGGTGGCCGCGGGCGTCACCCGGCATGGCCCTTTCGCCTCGTGACCCACGCCCAGGTCGTTCTCCCGGCTGGGCGTGCAATCCCGGTGTCTGGCCGGACGAAGGGCCGGGACGCCCCTATCCGCGCCGCGCCGCGTTATAATGGCCCACCGGATTCGGGTGATCGTGCCGGCACGACCCCCAACACTCGCGGATTCTCGCCAGCGGAGATCCGGACCGTCCCAGGGAGAAATCAACATGGCGTTGATCGCCGCAAGAAGGTCCGTAATGACGCTCTTTTCCGCACCCCTTTGTGTGCAAAGCCACCGTGTACGCATCGTCCTGGCCGAGAAGGACATCACTGTCGATGTGATCAATATCGATCCGGATGACAAGCCGGAAGACCTGTCCGATCTCAATCCGTACAACTCCGTGCCCACCCTGGTGGATCGCGATCTGGCCCTGTACGGACCGCAGGTGATCACCGAATACCTGGACGAGCGCTTCCCGCATCCGCCGCTGATGCCGGTGGACCCGGTGTCCCGGGCGGCGGCCCGGCTCGCCCTTTACCGCATCGAGCGGGACTGGTACACGCTGGCCGAGGAGGCCGAGGCCAACGGCCGCAAGCTGTCCGCCAAGAGCCGCAAGATCCTGCTGGAGAGCCTGGTGTCCACGGCGGACGTCTTTGCGATCAAGCCCTATTTCCTGAGCGACGAGTTCAGTCTGGTGGACTGCGCCATCCTGCCCATACTCTGGCGGTTGCCCGCCTATGGCATCCCATCCGGGAGCGTTCCCAAGCCCATCGCGGCCTACGCCAAGCGCCTCTTCGCCCGGCCCTCGTTCATGCACAGCCTGACCGAAGCCGAACGGGAACTGCGCCCCTGACCGGAGGCTCCCGATGACCGAGCCCATGACCTCCAGCCGGCCGTATCTTGTTCGCGCCATCTACCAGTGGATTGTGGACAACGGCCTTACGCCCCACCTGCTGGTGGACGCCAGCAACGACGACGTCATGGTCCCTTCCGACTACGTGGAGGGTGGTCGTATCGTCATGAACATCGCGCCCATGGCCGTTCAGGGACTGACACTGGGCAACGACGAGGTCACCTTCAGCGCCCGCTTCGGCGGCAGGCCGATGAGTGTGCAGATCCCCGTGCAGCGGGTGATGGCCATCTATACCCGGGAGAACGGCCAGGGCATGATGTTTACCGACGAGGGCGGCGACGGGCCCTCGGGTGACGGCCCCGATTCCGGGGGCGGGAGTGACGGCAAGGGAAGCCACCTGCGCGTGGTGAAATAGCTCCCGTCGTCTGCCGGAAGGGATCTCAGGCCGGATCCGGGAAGCCCTTGCCCGGGTTCAGAATGCCGGCCGGGTCGAACTGGATCTTGATACGCCGCATCAGATCCAGGGTGTCCGGCTCGATCTCCCTGGCAACAAACTCGCGCTTCACCAGGCCGATGCCGTGCTCCCCGGACAGGCTGCCGCGCAGGCTCAGTACCAGGGAGAACACCTCGTCCAGGCATCGGTCGGCCGCCTGCATCTGTGCCGGGTCGTCCGGGTCCACCAGCAGATTCACATGGATGTTGCCGTTGCCCGCGTGGCCAAAGTTGACGATGGTGATGCCGTGACGTTCGCCCAGCGCCTGCAGTCCGTCAATGAGTTCGGGGATGCGGGAGACAGGCACCACCACATCCTCGTTGATCTTCTTGGGCGCCACGTTGCGCAGTGCGGGTGACAGGGCCTTGCGCGTGGCCCACAGGGCTTTTACCTCCTCCTCGCTTTTGGCCACCGTCACGGACAGCACGCCGTCCACCGAGGCTGCCTGCACGACCGCATCGCCCGCCGCCTCCACGCAGTCCGCCGGGCCGTCCACCTCGATCATCAGCAGGGCCCCGGCGCCACGGGGCAGATCCACCTGTGCGTACGAGCGAATCATCTCGATGGCGCTCCGGTCCATGAATTCCAGGGCACACGGAATCACCGGCTGGGCCATCAGCGCCGCCACCGCCCGGGCCGCATCGCGCATGTCGGCATAGACCGCCTGCAGGGTGAGCGTGGACTCGGGCCGGGGGGTGAGCTTCAGGGTTGCTTCCGTGATGATGGCCAGCGTCCCCTCGGAACCGATGATCAGGCGTGTCAGGTCATAGCCCACCACCCCCTTGGTCGTGAACACGCCGGTGCGCAGCGGGCGTCCGTCGCCGGTGACGGCGCGCAGTCCCAGGGTGTTCTCGCGGGGTGTTCCGTACTTCACCGCCCGTGGTCCCGCGGCGTTGCAGGCCAGGTTTCCGCCCACCGTACAGACGGCTGCGCTGGTGGGGTCCGGCGGCCAGAAGAAACCGTGTTCGCGGGCCGCGTCCTGCACCGCCTGGTTGGTGACACCGGGCTGTACCACCATCAACCGGTTGTCGGGGTCCACCTCCAGGATCCGGTCCATGCGTTCGAAGGACAGGACCACCCCGCCGCTGACCGGAACGGTGGCGCCGGTGGTGCCCGTGCCCCGGCCACGGGCCACCAGCGGGGTGGTGTGCTCGTTGCACAGTTGCACCACCCGGCGCACCTGCTCCGCATCGGTGGGGAACACCACCGCCTCGGGCAGGGCCTGCCGGCGGGAGTTGTCGTAGCCGTAGGGCCAGCAGTCTCCGGGCTCCGTGAGCAGGTGCGTGGCGGGCATGCACTGACGCAGTGCGGCGATCAGGGGAGTGTCGTCGTTCATGGATTCAGTGTGCCACGGGACGGGCGCCGGCGTCTCTCCGGCGCCCCGGTTGTCACGCGCTCACGGGACTCTTCGACGGGCTGTCGGGGTCGACCGCGAGCGGCCGGACAGGAGGCGGGTACTGCACAGTCAATCCAGGGGTGCGTCGAAGGCGTTGGGTATCCAGTGCGGGGTCGAGCCGCCTTCGAGGGCCACCACGTCAAAGCGCATGGGTCCGTCCGGTTCGCCACGGGTGAGGAGGTAATGGCGCGCGGCGGCGCACAGACGCCGCTGCTTGGCCGGGGTCACGCTGGCGACGGCGCCGCCGAACCGCCTGTTGACCCGCATGCGCACTTCCACGAAGACCAGGGCCTCGCCGTCGGTCATGATCAGGTCGATCTCACCGGCACGGCACCGGTAGTTGGACTCGATGAGACGAAGGCCGCGCGCCTGCAGGAAGGCGAGGGCCTCCAGTTCCGCCTGCCGTCCCTGGCGTTGCGTCTTCAAGGCGCGGGCGGCTCCCTCAGCACGGCCGGCACGGTATCCGGCATGGGCGTGTCGGGCGGTGCCACGGCCATGAGCGGCCGCAGTTCTCCCCGCTGGAACCGGGCCCAGTGGAGCTGCCGGTGGATCCGGCCCGATTCATCCAGGTGGAGGCTGCCGGTCAGGCCGGTGAAACGTTCACCCGGACGCTCGTGCAGATGGTTGAGCAACGGCACCAGGCGCAGGGCGTCGTGACCCATGGCCACCAGGCGCGGCAACTGTCGGCTGGCGGGGGAGAGGACCGGTGACAGGGTATCCCGGCCCGGCGCTCCCTCCACTTCCACACCCAGCACCCAGGGGATGTCGGCCAGTACCACGCCGTCCAGGTCCTGGTCCGCCTGGGGATCGCGGGTGCCGTCATAGGCGTGGGAGGTGCTCAGCACCGGCAGATCCCCGGCGCGGTGAAAACGCAGTTGCGGCGCCAGTAGCCGCGCCTCCCGCGGCGACCCCACCATGAACACCAGGTCCAGGTCCTGCCGGCGCCGGGGTTCGAACTCGAGTGACCGGCGCACCACGCTCTGCAACTGTCGGTGCCGGGCGCGGCTCTCTTCGAGGCCGACCCCGCGGGTGATGGGACCGGCGAAATCCGACGCCTGCGGCGCGTAGAACTCGGTGGACAGGACCATGCCCCCCAGGTCCTCGAAGCGCTCGGCGAAGCTCCGGCTGAGACGCTCCCCGAGATCGTTGCGTGGCGCCAGCACCAGGGCGAAGAGGTGCCCCTCGATGGCCGCGTGCTCGGCGGCCTGGCGTGCCTCGTCCTCCGGGTTGAGCCCGTACTGGTAGAAGTGTTCCGGCGCCGTGTCCTGCACCGAATGATTGAGGGCCAGCACGGGCACCGGCAGGGATTCGGCTCCGGCGAACAGGGTCACCGCCTGGCGGTCCAGTGGCCCGATGACCAGATCGGCCCCGTCGTCGACGGCCTGTTGGTAGAGGGTCCAGGCGGCCTCGGGCTGGTCGCCCGAGTCATACAGGCGAAGGGTCGGCCGCGCATCCGCGGGCAGGCCGTAGTAGGCCGCCGTCAGCCCTTCGTACACGGCCGAAGACACGACCGACAGCCGCCCGCTCATGGGCAGCAGTATGGCGATGTGGTCGGGATAGCGGCCGAGTGCCGCCCATTGTTCCCGCAACAGGCGTACCTGTGCGGGGGCAGCCGGGTGGTCCGGGTAACGGGCCGCCCAGTCCTCCAGCGCGCGCTCCAGTGCCTCGGTCACCGGCGCGGTGCCCCGGGCCGCCCGGGCCAGCGCCAGCCAGCCGGCGCTCGCCGGGTCGCGGGCTTCGGTTTCCAGGCGCATCAGGGTGGCCCGGTCCAGGGCGAGCATCCGATCCCACAGGGCCGCCCGGTTGGTGTCGATGCCTGTCTGGTCCGGTTGCCACCCCTCCAGGCGGATATGGGTTTCCACCATCCGTCCCCAGTCCTCCAGGGCCGCGTAGGCGTCGGCCCGCGTCTCCTCCACCCGGCGCCCCAGGGCTGCCGGCACGCCCGGCACGTCCGCGGGCAGGGCCGCCAGCGCATCCTCGGGCCGGTCGCGCCACAGCGCCAGCCGGGCATCGGCCAGCCGGGTGCGAACCCGGTCCTGAGGCACAAGATCCGCCGTGGCCAGGTACGCCAAGGCCGATTCCGCGGATTCCACATCCTCGGACTCGGGCGCCTGCGCCAGCAGCAGTTCCAGCCCCCGCAGTGTCAGTTCCGTGCGCTGCGGCTCGCGGGTTCCGGCGGCCAGGCGCAGATAGAGGCGCCCCGCCTCCAGCGTTTTCCCCGCCTGTTCCAGCGCGACGGCCTCTGCGGCATCGACGGGCGGTTCCGTGGGGCGCGGAGCGGGGGCGCAAGCGGCGAGGGTCAGGCTGATCAGCAGGGCGGTCAGCAGCCGCGCGAGGGGCAATGGCTGGTTCATGGGTATCGGGATTGGTCTTGTGTCCGTGGGTGCGCGTAGACTGGCGGGCGCGCGCTGTCGCTGGCAGGAGCCAGTATCTGGACCGGGGGTGGATGTGTCAATTGAAGCAGGTGTCCTGTACGTGGTGGCCACGCCCATCGGCAACCTGGGCGACATCTCTCCGCGCGCCCTGGACGTCCTGCGCGCCGTGGACCGGGTGGCCGCCGAGGACACCCGCCGGACCGGCGCCCTGCTGAGCCATTTCGGCATCAGGGCCCGACAGATCAGCCTGCACGAACACAACGAGCCCCGGCAGGTACCGGCGGTGATCGGGCACCTGCGGGCGGGCGGTTCGGTGGCGCTGGTCTCCGATGCGGGCACACCGCTGATCAGCGATCCCGGCTATCGGCTGGTGACCGCCGCCCGGGAGGCGGGCATCCGGGTCTCTCCCGTGCCGGGCCCGGTCGCCGCCATGGCCGCCCTGTCCGTCAGCGGCCTGCCATCCGACCGGTTCGTGTTCGAGGGTTTCCTCCCCGCGAAGGGCCCCGCCCGCCGCCAGCGGCTCCTGGCCCTGGCCGAGGATCCGCGCACGCTCATCTTCTATGAATCCAGCCATCGCATCGCCGCCTGCCTCGCGGACATGCACGAGACCCTGGGCCCGGAGCGCCGTGCCGTGGTGGCCCGGGAGCTGACCAAGACCTTCGAGCAGGTGCAGGGCGGCAGCCTCGCCGACTTGTGCGAGTGGCTCGCCGCGCACGAGGATCACCGCAAGGGGGAATTCGTGGTGCTTGCGGCCGGCGCCCCCGAGGTGCAGGACCCGGGTATCTCGCCCGAGGCGGAACGGGTGCTGCGAATGCTGCTTGAGGAACTGCCCGTGAAGAAAGCCGCGAAGTTGGCCGCCGAGGTCACGGGGGCGTCCAGAAACCAGCTCTATGCGTTGGCCGTGAGGATCAGAGACCCGGATGGATCGAAGGGGTGATCCGTCGATCGGGAGGAGGCGAGCGAGCGCCAGGAGCGGCACGAAACGCTCACCGCCCTGATCACCTACTTGACCGTCGTTGAGCGAACCTTACTTGCCCTGGCGCCGAATATGCGTGCCACAGGGGTCAAATCCAGCAATATGCAGTAATTCGATCTTGAGTGTTCGCTCGGCCGGGATCCGCCCGACAGACGGGTGGAGCGCTCCGGGGTCGGCGGAAATGGGTTGAGAGCGCGACAAGGCAACGGTTTGTCCGGCGAAAAGTGACGCTCCGCGTGCATGATCGCGATTCTGGTTGCGCCAGGACGGATCTATCGAGGTTCTCTGGGCTGCACCAAGTGCGTGCTGAATAAGTATGCGTTTCCTTGGCTTCGATGCCGCCAAGGAGCCTGCCAGTCCCGGTTCCAATTTCCCCTTGTAACTTTCGGGAACCCCGGTAGTCTAACCCCCCGGAGTCGGCCGGACAGTCGCGACGGTGCTTGCGCCGTCGAGGAAAGTCCGGGCTCCGCAGGGCAGGGTGCCAGGTAACGCCTGGGCGGCGCGAGCCGACGGAAAGTGCCACAGAAAACATACCGCCGATGGCCTTCGGGCACAGGCAAGGGTGAAATGGTGCGGTAAGAGCGCACCGCGCGGGTGGCAACACGCCGCGGCACGGCAAACCCCACCCGGAGCAAGGCCAAATAGGGGTGCATCGGTGTGGCCCGCATCGCACCCGGGTAGGCCGCTTGAGGCGCGCGGTGACGCGCGTCCCAGATGAATGACTGTCCCCGACAGAACCCGGCTTACAGGCCGGCTCCCTTTGAACTTCGCGCCCCGGCAGACCCCGGGGCGCTCTTTATGGTGTTCCGGGGGGCTTCGAGCCAGCATGCTCTTGAAGGAAATTATCGAAAGATCAATTGGCTGCCTGGTGTTCGGCCTGCCCGTACGGTATTCGCGAGTTCCGGACAGGTCCGCGAGGGACCCGGTCATGGTTGCGTCCGGCCGGCGCGGTTCCAACGCATGAAGCACCCCCGGTCCCCGGGACCGGGAACCCAGGGGTGAGGACCCCGCTTCAGTTAAAGTGACTTGTGAACTGTCGGCCCCAACTCCGTGAACCCAATGCGCTGTTTCGAGCTCGCCTGGACGCACTGCTCCCACCATCAGGACCCCGCTCTAAGTCTTTGTGACACAAGCACTATTTTTGCTCGGCAGGCCCTGTTTTTCCTTGACACTATGGTGGAACCGTACCTATAGTGTAGAAATGTGGGGAATGGTGGGGGAAAGTGGTTTTCCCTCCCCAATGGGAGCCGGGCGTGTTTCGAGGCGTGACCAATCTCAATCTGGATGCCAAGGGGCGCATGGCCATGCCGTCCCGGTATCGCGATCGCCTGGTGGATTCCTGTGAAGGGCGCCTGGTGCTCACCGTGGATCGGGACGGCTGCCTCCTGGTCTATCCCCAGCCCGAGTGGGAGCGCATCGAACAGGCGCTCATGTCCCGCCCCAACATGGACCGACAGGTCCGACGCCTCCAGCGACTGCTGGTGGGCCATGCCACCGAATGCGAACTGGACGGGCAGGGCCGAATTCTGCTGCCCACTCCGCTGCGTGAGTACGCCGCCCTGGACAAGCGCGCGGTGCTGGTGGGCCAGGGTAACAAGTTCGAGTTGTGGGACGAGGATACCTGGGTCCGACGCAGGGACGACTGGTTCCGGGAAGAGGATGAGGCCGGCGATCTGAGCGCGGCACTGGAGAGCCTCTCCCTGTGACCGGGGGCTCCAATCCGGCGCCCGACAGTCATCGCGCGGTGTTGCTGGATGAGGCCATCGAGGCACTGGCGGTACACCCCGAAGGGACTTACGTGGATGCCACCTTCGGCCGGGGAGGACACAGCGGCAGGATTCTTGAACGGCTCGGGCCGGGCGGTCGATTGATCGCCCTGGACCGGGACCCGCAGGCCGCCGCCGAGGCAGCACGACGATTCGGCGGCGATGAACGCTTTCACTTTGAGCGGTGTTCATTCGACATGCTGCAGCAGGTGGCAGACAGCTTGGGAGTCAGTGGCCGGCTGGACGGGGTCCTGCTGGATCTGGGGGTCTCATCCCCCCAGCTGGACGACCCGGCACGGGGCTTCAGCTTTCAGAGCGACGGACCGCTGGACATGCGCATGGATCCGGAATCCGGCGAGTCGGCCGCAGCCTGGCTGGCCCATGCCCCGGAGGAGGACATTGTCCGGGTGCTCAAGGACTACGGAGAGGAGCGTTTCGCCCGGCGCATCGCCCGGCGGATCGTGGAGACCCGACGCGAGACGTCCATCGAGCGCACCGGGCAGCTGGCGGATCTCGTGTCGTCGGCGGTATCCACCCGGGAGCGCCACAAGCACCCGGCCACGCGCACCTTTCAGGCGATCCGTATCCACGTGAATGACGAACTGGACATGCTACGCCGCTGTCTCGCCTGCATACCCGCGCTGCTGGCGCCGGGCGGGCGTCTGGCGGTGATCAGTTTCCATTCCCTGGAAGACCGTATGGTCAAGCGCTTCATCCGCGAGCAGGCCAAGGGCGGCGATTTCCCGCCGGATCTGCCGATCCGT
>SKOF01000377.1 GCA_007120155.1 Thioalkalivibrio sp.
GATAATGCCATCAGGCACCAACGGAATTCCATGGATGAACCGCTCTCAGCTCCTTGCTTTCACATTTTTACTCTGCGCCATACCCATGGCGATGGCCGATTCACCCCTGGAGTTCGTGGACCCGTGGTCGCCTCTGGCACCCCCCGGGCGAACCATGGCCGGTTTCGTAACCATCCTCAACCATGGCGATACCGACATCGCACTGGTCGATGCCGACAGTGCACAGTTCGGACGGGTTGAAATACACACCATGAGCATGGACGACGGCGTCATGCGCATGCGCCGGCTTGAGGAGCTAACCGTCGCTGCCGGCAGGAAGGTCATCCTGCAACCCGGTGGGCGCCACTTGATGCTATTCGAGCCCACCGGAACCTTCGAAGACGGCGACACCATCAACATTGAACTGATCGACAGCGACGGTGGCCGACACCACGTCGTGCTGAGAGTCAGACCGCGGGATTGACGACTTTTGGCTGGCTGGTTCGTTTATTCGTTTGTTCGTTTTTTGGTTACTCCAAGCCGTAGTGCTGGCAGGCAAGGCTGGGAGGCTAAGCAGCCCGCCCTGAAACCTGAAACCTGCAACCTGAAACCTCTCATCTTTTGGTCTTTTCGAACCGACGAAGAGACGAAACGACATTGACTCCGAGCCCACCCTGATCCCTTGCCCTTCAAGCCTAACGCCTAACGCCTCACCCGTCTTCCCCCCTTCCCCACCGTCCAGTTCCCCCGTACCATTGATCCTGTCTTCATGACGGATCGCCAAAGGTGTTCGAAACCGAGCCGACCACTACCGCATTGCTGTTGTCTGCCTTCGGCTTTCTGCTGGTTCTCAGCGTCCTGTTCAGTCGGGCATCCGAGCGCATTGGCATACCGGTGGTGCTGGTCTTTCTCCTGATTGGCCTGCTGGTCGGCTCCCATCTTCCCGAACACTTCGTCGATTTCGAACTGGCCTTTCGTATCGGCACCATGGGGCTGGTGCTGATCCTGTTCGACGGTGGACTCAATACGCCGTTCCGACAGGTTCGACAGCATCTCGCACCCGCGTCATTGCTGGCCACTGTCGCGGTCGCCGGTACTGCCGTTCTGGTGGCCGCCGCTGCATGGCTGCTGGGTCTGGGCTGGATGGAAGCACTATTGCTCGGGGCCATCGTCTCGTCCACTGATGCCGCGGCCGTATTTTCCTCACTGAGAGGATCCGGCATCCAGCTACGCCGACGGGTTGGTGCCACCCTGGAGCTCGAATCCGGCCTCAATGATCCGATGGCAGTGATTCTCACGCTCACGCTGACCGCCCAGTTGCTGACGGGCGATCCGTTTGCCCCACTCGCTTTCATGACGAACGTTGTCATGCAACTGGTCATCGGCCTGGCCGCCGGGTTGCTGATTGGCTGGCTGGGGACGATGTTGCTGGCCCGCATCCGGGTTCCGGCCGCCGGGCTGTATCCCGCATTGACACTGGCCCTGGCACTGCTGGCTTTCGGCTTGCCGACCATGTTCATGGGGTCCGGGTTTCTTGCCGTCTACGTGGCCGCCTTGATGCTCGGCAATCAGCGGCTGCCCTACCGCTCCGGCATTCTGCGCGTCCACGATGCCATGGCCTGGTTGGCACAGATTTCCATGTTCCTGGTGTTGGGGCTGCTCGCCATTCCCGAGATGCTGGTGTCGGCGGGGTGGAGCGGGCTGATACTGGCCCTGGCACTGGCGATCATTGCCCGCCCGTTGATGGTTGCCCTGTGCCTGCTGCCGTTTCGTTACAGCGCTCGTGAGACCGGATTCGTCTCATGGGTCGGCCTGAGAGGCGCCGTCCCCATCCTGCTGGCCACTTTTCCGGTTCTGGCGGGGGTCGAGGGCAGCCAGGAGTTGTTCCATCTGGTGTTCTTTATCGTCGTGGTCAATGCGTTGATCCCGGGCGCGACGATTCGCTGGGCGGCACGGCTGTTCGGCATGGAGGGAGGTGGCATGGAACGCCCGACCCCGGTGCTGGAGATCAACGCCATCGATAGTCTGCCCGTGCAGATCATCTCATTTCGGCTCGATCCGGCCGCCATGGTCACAGGCAATCGAGCCGGAATACTGCCTCTACCGAAAGGCGCCGACATTCTGCTCCTCGTCAGAGACCGGGAAGCCCTTCCTGTCGATGCCGATACCGTGCTGGAGGCCGGCGATCATGTGCATATCATGCTTCGCCCCGACGACAAACGCGCGGTCGAGCTGTTATTCGGTCTGCGTGAGGAAGACTGACTGCGACGAGCAAAGCTCGCAGAGCTGATGCAGGATGGCTGCCGTCGCGCCCCAGACCACACGCGGTGTCGCGGCCATGGAGTACAACTCGTAGCGGTGATGTCCCCGGATCACGTGGTGGCGCCGATAGGTCTCCGGTCGAGTCACCTGCTGCCAGGACAGGGAGAACACAGAATCGACCTCGTCCGGGCACGGATCGGGCTCCGGATTGCCGTGAACCAATGCGACGACGGGGCTCACTCGATAGCCTGTGATGGTATCGAATTGGTCCAGCAAACCCAGCGGTTCGATCACGGACTCGTCGATGCCCACTTCCTCGACCGTCTCACGAATCGCGGTCCCGACAGGGAAAGCTTCATTGCCCTGGCGACCCCCACCCGGGAGAGAGACCTGACCGGCATGCTGGGGAAGTCGGCGACTGCGAACTGTCAGCAGTATCTCCGGCTGCACCGAATCGACGAAAACGGGAATCAACACGGCGGCAGACTTTGGGCGCCACACGCCGGAAGCCGGGCGATAGCCGCGTACCGGCAAATCGTCGATCGGACTATCAAGCGGGTGAAGCACCGTACGCAGGTCGCGCACGGCCGTTTCAGATCTGCCTGTCATCAAAGAGCTGCCGGGCGCGCTCGGGGAGCGCATGC
>SKOF01000402.1 GCA_007120155.1 Thioalkalivibrio sp.
CGGGGCACAGGGTCCAGCAGTTGTCGCAGGCGAGACAGTTGCCGCAGGACAGGCATCGGCGCGCCTCGCCATGAACGTCCTCCGGGCTGTAGCCACCGTCCACCTCCACGTCCGGGCCGCGCTTGTCCGGGGGCGCCCTCCGTTCGGTCGCCCGCGGCGCGGCGCACCAGCTCCAGATTGCGTTCCACCGCGTCCTCGCCCTTGACGCCGCATGCCGCAGAAACGGGAATCGTCGACACCCGGAAAACATCATGATGCTGTTGTTCTTGTGGTGCGGAAACCGATCCGACCCGATGTCACCGGCGGAAATCGCTGCTATAAGAACCCGGAGGGCGCACGCCCGGATTTCGGCGGTGGGCAGCAGGGTTTTTCGATGCAGCCGCGGCCTCGGGAACGACGTACACAGGTTTTGCAAAGGGTCGAGTGATGGAGGAGAAGTCCGGGCAGGTGCCGGACGGCGAGGCGCGGGACTTGCTGTACAAGGAGTACGTTCGCCTGGCCGAGTGCTGCAACGGCTACGTCAAGGATGCCCTGTCTGACATCAAGCTGCTGGGCGGGATCGGTGCCGTGCTGGCCTGGGATCCGATTGCGCGGATGCTGGAGCTCAACGCGCGCCTGGATCAGCCGGTGACGCCGGTGGGATTCACGACGCTGCTTCTGGTTGTCATGTTCGTTTTGTTCTACAACCTGATGAAGCAGTCGATCTTCTTCTACCATCAGGCGCGCATGCGCCGCTTTGAGCAGCGGCTCAATGTGCTCTATCCGGGATCCGAGCCGGTGTTCGCCGTGGCGCTGGCGTGGCCCGACTGGCAGCGGCGGGTGCATGATCGTGTGGCGTTGCCGGCCTTTGCGATCTTCTACCTCATCCTGATCGCGTTCCCGGCGACGCTGATGGTGCTTCAGGGGTTCGGGCTCTGGGCCATATTCTATGCAGGGCTTGCGGTGCTGTTGGCGCTGGGCCACCTGGCTAGTTTTCTGCATCTCGTGCGATCCCTGGAGCGCGATGCGCAAGATTCACTGGAGGCCGCATCGGCATCACAGGATCCGAATCCGGCGGGTAAACCCTGATCTCCCGGGCCGCTGGCCATCGTACCGATCGGAGGCGGGGCGGCGGTGTCCCGTGACCCCGGGATTCACGCTCACATCCCTTCCGCCTACCGAATCAGCCGCCGCCGGATGAACCGGGTGGCGATCATTAACGCAGCCACCCCATAGGCCGTGATCACCGCCAGATGCAGCAGGATCTGCTGCGGTGTCTCGCCGGTCAGCAGGGGCCGCACCAGCTCCACGGCGTGAGCCAGCGGCAGCAGGTAGGCCACCACCTGCACCGGGGCCGGGAACTGCTCCAGGGGGAAGAACACGCCGGAGAGCAGCAGCATGGGCGTGATCGCCAGGGTGAAGTAGTAAAGAAAGAAGTCGTAGCTCTTCGAGAATGCCGTCACCACCATGGCGCAGGCGCCGAAGGTGAAGCCCGTGAGCAGCAGCACCGGCAGGGAGAGCAGGGCGCGCGCGTCCGCCACCAGCCCGAGCACCGCGGCCACCACCAGGATCGCCGCCGCGCTCATCAGCCCCTTGGTGGCCGCCCAGGCCACCTCGCCCAGCACGATATCGTTCACGGTGAGCGGCGCCCCCAGCATGGCGCTCCAGGTCTGCTGCACCTCCATGCGCGTATACGCGGAATACATGCCCTCGAAGCTGGCCGTGAACATGGCGCTGGAGCAGATGATTCCGGATGCCAGGAACACCATGTAGGGCATGTCGCCCAGATCCCCCACCAGCCGCCCGAAGCCGTAGCCGAACGCCAGCAGATACAGCACCGGCTCCCCGAAATTTCCCAGAATCGAGGGAATCAGGATCTTGCGCCAGACCTTGAGATTGCGGCGCCAGATGTGAAGGAAGCGGAGACTGAGGGACATGGTCGAGTTTGTTCTTTTAACGTGATGCCGGTGGCTTCGGCTTAGTGCCTGGAAAAAGTACGAAGTGTGAATTGGGAAGTGCGAAAAAAACCGCCTCAGTCAGCTTTGGCGATGCTGGGTCCATGGACCTTACTTCCCACTTCCAAATTCAAACTTCGTACTTCATTTCCCACTTCCCAATTCACACTTCGCACTTCAATCAGTCCCTCAGCTCATGCCCCGTGAGCTTGAGAAACACGTCTTCCAGGTTCGCCGGGCGGTGCAGATAGCGTTCGCCGTCGGCGTCCAGCCGGTCGAGCAGGGGCCGTGGGTCCTGGGCATAGATCAGGGCCACGTCGCCCACCCGGTAGAGGCGGGCGGCATCCGGGGCATGGCCCTGGCGGTCCAGCCACACGGTGGCGGCATGGCCGGACAGTTCCACCACATGGGGTTCGATATGGGCCTGGATCAGCGCGCGGGGGCTGTCGCAGGCGACCACCCGGCCCTGGTCGATGATGGCGAGCCGGTCGCACAGGCGCTCGGCCTCCTCCATGTAGTGGGTGGTGATGATCAGCGTGGTGTTGCGCGCCAGCAGGGCGCGCAGGCGGTGCCAGATGTGATGCCGGGCCTGGGGGTCGAGTCCGGTGGTGGGTTCGTCCAGGACCACCAGTTCCGGCGCGTTGATCAGCGCCCGGGCCAGCGTCAGGCGCCGCTTCATGCCGCCGGAGAGCGACTGGATGGGCACGGACTCCCGGCCCCGCAGGTTGGCGAAATCCAACAGTTCCTCCACGCGCCCGGCCAGCGCCTCGCCGCGCAGACCGAAGTAACTCGCATAGGTGGCGAGGTTCTCACGCACCGTGAAGTCCGGATCCAGGTTGTCGAACTGGGGCACCACGCCGATGCGACACCGGGCCTCCCGGGCACGGGCCGGGATGGGCTCGCCGAGCACCGTGAGCTCACCCTCGTCCGGCGGGGTGAGGCCCAGCAGCA
>SKOF01000440.1 GCA_007120155.1 Thioalkalivibrio sp.
CCTCGGCAGCCCATTCCAGATACCCGGGCTCGTTCAGCGCCCGGGCCGCATGCACGAGGGCGACAATGGCCTGACCGCTCACGTCGGCAAACTGCACCTTCTCCACCGGGGGCGGGGTCACGTCTTCACGTTCCTCCGGAGGCAGGCTGTAGTAGCCGGGGTCCGAGTACTGGCTGTTGCGGAAGGCTCCCCGGGCGGGATCCCACAGCGTGGTCTCCAGATAGGCGAGCGCGCCACGCACGGCATCGGCGTCGGCCTCCCGCCCCAACACCTCGTAGGCATCGGCGTACAGCCATGTCAGCAGGGCATTGAGCCCGAGTACCTTGGACGTCTCCACCGCGGTGTCTGGGTTGGGATTCTCGGGATCGAAGAAGAAGAAGAACCCGCCGTCGACCGGGTCGTACAGATCCTCGCGCAGCACGTCCAGCATGGCGGGGATGCGCGCCGACCAGTCCGGCTCTTGCAGCAGCAGGCGATAGGTCATGGGCTGCGGGCGCTTGCTCAGGGTGCCGATCACCGACGCGCCGCTCAGGCGCCGGGTTCCGGGATCGTAGGTCTCGTCGAGAAACGCGAGGAAGGCGGCCGGGTCGGCATCCAGCAGGCCCTCGAGGCCTTCGGGCACGGCCCCCGCGGTGGTGACCAGGGTAGCGGCCTCGCGCAGCAGACCCTGGAGGTCCGCGGCAGCCACGTGTCCCGTGAAACGCCCCAGGGGCTCGCCCCCGGCATCCATCAGCACGGTAAACGGCAGCCCCCGGCCGCCCAGCCGGGAAAACAGGTCCCGGCGCTTGTCCAGGTTCACCAGCACCGGCACGAAGTCCCGCTCGATGGCGGCCACCGTGTCCGGATGCTCCAGGGTCTCGTCCTGGTACTGCCGGCACCAGGTGCACCACTGCCCGTGAAAGTACACGAACAGCCCCCGTCCCTCCCGGGCTGCCTGCTCGCGGGCCTGCGGGCCCCAATCCTGCCAGTCGATGGCCGAGCCGCGCGGGTAATCATCCATGGGGACAGCACCGGTCTCCGGCGGGGGCACTTCGGGCGCCGGGGGATCTTCATGGCTCGTCATCCAGGGCCACAGAATCAGCACGAGGGCTGCCACGATGGCGAGGAGCACTATGACGGTGTGTCGTCGCATCCTATGAGTTTAGGCGCCCATGCCCCGAATGGGTTCACGGCGTCCTGCACGAAGCGCACCGAGACATGCGTGGCGGGATAGGGCGGGCCGTGCCCGCCGAACCGGGTTTATACCCCGGCACCCGTCGGCGGCCATGGGCCGCCCTATGAACTGCGCAGACTCCACAGCAAGCGGGATGCCCTGTGAGTCTGATCTGATTTATCTCGCAAGACCGCGAATCGCACCAAGACATGCGTAGTGGGATAGGGCGGGCCGTGCCCGCCGAACCGGGTTTATACCCCGGCACCCGTCGCCGGCCACGGGCGTGCTTCGCCGCCTTGCGAGAGACATTCCTTTCAGGCCGCCGTGAACTTCGCGCACCTCTGGTGGATGACCCTTCAAGGGCCCGAATCACTCCAGGTAGGCGTCCATCACCTGCCAGGTGATGTTGCCGTAGGCCACGTCGTACTGCAGCAGCGCCTGGCCGCGGATGTGGCCGTCCTCGAACACCGCAAGCACCCAGCGTTCGTTGAGCACATGCACGCCGTCGGGCACGAAGTACATCCGGCCGCCCAGCACCGGCTCGTGGGGGATCAGTTCCGGCTGCGCCACCAGGTCGTCACGCAGCGCCTGCACGGGGTTGGCCAGGCCCAGGCGCTGCAGCCGACGCACCTCGGCATTGGTGAGCCCCGGGTCCGCGGGCACCTGCACCTCCCGGTCGGTGTATCGGGCAAGGTGCACCTGCAGGCGCAGATTCTCCTCGTTGGCGGCCGCCAGATCCTGCTCCAGCCCCGCACCACGCAGCATATAGATGAACATCACGACCACCAGGAACACCATGAAGCCGGCCCACACCAGGCGCTCGGCGGTACGTGAATGCCGGGGGGACTCATCGGACATGACGCAAGGACCTCCGTTCTCGATCCGGGCAGGCTCCGCACGGCGGCCACGCCTCCCTGATCCGTGAACCCGCACGCCTCATGACGGCGGGCAGGTCGTGCTGTCGCCGGACACCTCGCGATGTGCCCATCGCACCTGGCGCATGGACAGCTCCCGCTCCAGCCACTGGAGTGCATCGACGACCCGGCCCTCCACGCCCCGGACCCCCAGTTCGATCTCCTGCCGGTTGCGGGAGCTGGGCAGGCTGGAGAGGCGAACGTCCGGGAACAGTTCCAGCAGGGCTTCCATCAGCGGGATGATGTCGCTCTCCGCGGTCCCGTGCAGAACCAGCAGCCGCTCGATGCGCGCCACCGACGACGACAGGTGCGCGTAATGGGTGTCCAGCACCCATTCCACCATGGGCCATGCCATGTTGGGGAAACCGGGCACGAAATGGTGCCCGCGCAGGCTGAAACCGGGCACCTGGTTCACGGGGTTGGGGATCAGGGCGCTGCCCAGGGGCAGCTCCGCCATGCGGATGCGGTTGGGATAGGCGGATTCGCCGAAGCGCTGCTCGATCAGCGCCACCGCCTCCGGATGGTAGACGAGTTCCACCCCGGCGGCCCGGGCGAGGCAGGGCCGGGTCAGGTCGTCCGGGGTGGCGCCGATGCCGCCGAAACTGAAGACGATGTCCGTGCCCGCCATGGAGTTGCGCAGAGTGTTGGTCAGGCGATCCGGGGTGTCGCCGAGGAACTCCGCGCCAACTTCGGCGAGGACATCACCTCGCAGCGCCAGCGCATGGTGGAGTTCCCCCGGGGCAGCGTGATTATCCCGAACCCGGTGAACCGTATCCCGGGCTTCAGCGTTGGCCATCACCACTTCGTGC
>SKOF01000051.1 GCA_007120155.1 Thioalkalivibrio sp.
CCGAACGCCTGCCCGGCACCTACAAGCGCTACCTCACCAACCACTTCCGCCAGCAGCTCAAGCTGGTGGGTACTCCCATCCGTCTCGAGTTCAGGACCGGCACCAATCCCTATGCCGGCAAGCGCAACACGCTGACTCCGCGCCAGGAGTACAAGCGCAAGCGGATGATGCGGCATGTAAAAAAGCGCTAGAGGCAAGATTCAAGGTACAAGAGGCAAGTGAAACCGCATTACCTGCAGGTGGGGCTTGAGCTCGACACCGGTGCCTGGTCCAGGAGCAACGCAGACACTCTGTACCCGATCAACCCCTACCGAGTGGCTGATTGCTGAACAGCATCGGTAGGTTGGGGTGAGCGGAGCGAACCCCAACGGGGTTTCGATCGGCCTAGTCATTGTTGGGGTTCGTTCCTCACCCCAACCTACGCACTGCCATGCGGATCCCGGGGGCGTGGGTCGGGGTGATCGACGCGAACCCCAATAGCCGAATACGGATCGTCACCGAACGGCCGGCACCGCGCCATCCGGCGTCATCCTTGTCTGAAGTACTTTCCGCCAATTCGCGGCAAGACCTTTATCGCTCGAAGAACAACTCGGGTTCCACAGCCGTCCGATTGAGATAAATCGTCCAGTGCAGGTGCGGCCCGGTCACCCGCCCGGTGGCGCCGATATCCCCGATCCGCTCGCCGCGCTCCACGACCTGCCCTTCCTCCACGTGAATATCATTCATGTGCGCGTAGAAGCTGATCACCCCGTACCCGTGGTCAAGAAATACGGCCTTTCCCGCAAAGAAGAAATCGCCGGTGAGGATCACTCGCCCCGGTGACGGCGCGTGGATGGGCGTGCCCGTGGGTGCGGCGATGTCGAGTCCGCTGTGAGGATTGCGGGGCTGGTCGTTGATAAAGCGGCGCAGCCCGAAGCCGCTGGAGAAACGGCCCTCGGCGGGCACGGCGAAATTGAAGTCCGGCACGGTGTCGGTCCAGGTGGCCAGGGCCTTCCGGATACGGGCGCGCTCGGCCTCGATTCGCTTGAGGTCCTCTGGACCCGGGCTTACCAGGCGTTCCTCGTCAATGGTGATGCGGCTCTCGCCATACTCCCGGTCGTGCACCGTGAACCCGTGCCAGGAACGACGGCCATCCGCCCATGTGACCTCGACGCGGTGGTCACCGGGCTGGAGTGACAGCGGCAGCCCCACCACGGCTTTCCAGCCGCCATCGGTGGGCACGACCGCCACGCGCTCGTCATTGAAACCGGCCCGTGGCTGTGCGCCGCCCGGCCCCAGGCTCAGGATCGCCACGCCCCCGGGCGCCGGCAGCGCCGTGGGCAGGGCGTGGAGCAGGGCGGGCCAGAGGAAGGTCAGGCAGAGCAGCAATACACGCATGGTGCGATGCTATCACGGCGGCGAGCCGGAACCATGCGGGAACGGGATCTCGCCCCGAAGGGCGCCGTCCCTGCCCCAAGGCGCATGCCTCCCGCCGCTGGACCTCTCCGTGGTTAAAAGCCCACCTTCCGGGTTAGCATCCGGACATGAACAAGCCACGCGTACACATTGCCCGCCGGATGGCGGATATCGAGCCGTTCCATGTCATGGACCTGCTGGCGCGGGCCCGCCGCCTGGAGGCGGGGGGGCGGCGCATCGTGCACCTGGAGATCGGCGAACCCGGGTTCCCGACCCCCGAGCCCATCATGGAGGCCGGCCGCAAGGCCTTGGCCGACGGTCATACCCATTACACGCCGGCCGTCGGGCTACCGGCGCTGCGCGAGGCCATCGCCGGATTCTACCGGGACCGCCACGGGGTGGACGTCTCACCGGAGCGCATCATCATCACCCCCGGTGCCTCCGGCGCGCTGCTGCTGGTGATGGCCGTGCTGCTGGATCCGGGCGACCAGGTGCTCATGGCGGACCCCGGCTACCCCTGCAACCGCCACTTTGTGCGCACGTTCGAGGGTCAGGCCGTCGCCGTGCCCGTGGGCCCCGACACCGCATACCAGCTCACCGCCGAGCATCTGGAATCCCGCTGGGGCAACCGCAGTGTCGCCGCCATGGTTGCCTCGCCCGCCAACCCCACCGGTACCCTCGTACCCGTGGAGACCATGAAGCGCATGCTGGACTTGACCACCGCCCGGAGCGGGCGGCTCATCGTGGACGAGATCTACCATGGTCTCGTCTACGACGACGAGGCCGTCACCGCGCTCGCGCATTCCCGGGATGTCTTTGTCATCAACAGCTTCTCCAAGTACTTCGGCATGACCGGATGGCGCCTGGGCTGGATCGTTGCCCCCGAGGACTATGTGCGCGCCATCGACAAGCTGGCCCAGAATCTGTTCCTGGCCGCGCCCACGCCGGCCCAGCATGCCGCGCTCGCGGCCTTCCGACCGGAGACCCTGGAGATCCTGGACGCCCGGCGCGAGGCCTTCCGGGAACGCCGGGATTTTCTGCTGCCGGCGCTGCGGGAACTGGGCTTCGGGATTCCGGTGACACCGGAAGGGGCTTTCTACATCTATGCGGACAGCAGCGTGTTCGACGCCGACAGTCAGCGGCTTGCGGATCGGCTCCTGGAGGAGGCGGGGGTGGCCGTCACCCCGGGACTGGATTTCGGGCATTACAGGCCGGAGGCGCATGTCCGGTTCGCGTACACGCGCGAAATCGGGGAGTTGGAGGAAGGGGTTGAGAGGCTGCGGCGCATCCTTGACTGAAGTGAGATCGGGGGTCAGGGAAACAAGGAACAGAGGGCACCCATGAGCCCGTTGACAAGCCGGACCGAAAGTTCGCGTTGACCTGATTCCTTCGGACAGGAAGGGCTTCTGTGTCGTTCTTGCGGTGCTGTTCACGGGCTTTGTCGTCACAGCGGCTATTCTTGCATCAGGGTGTGCC
>SKOF01000469.1 GCA_007120155.1 Thioalkalivibrio sp.
CCTCAACTACAGCCCGGGGAAACGGCCATAGCGTCCGGACTCGGAGCAGGCCAGCGGCAATATCATCTTCACGGAGCTGCATAACGGCCTCTCGAGCTGACCGGGCTGTTGAGCCATACGCTAGGAGTGCTACGGTGGCATCGTCCAACAAATACTCGTCCACCTGGCAGATTTCGTCACGGTTCGACTCGATCTTTTCAACCATCCGGCCGAGCATAGTCTCCTGTGTCCCGGGATCGATCGCTGGATACCCGCGCTCATCGTGAGTCAGGCCGGTCACGTGAACGCGCAGCCCATCTCCAGCAGCAGCCATCGGCGGAACAAGTTGGCTGGAATCGTACGGTAAATACGACTCGGCGTCCACCTCGACATCGGGTGTCGGCCGATCAGTCGTGGTGACGGAGTCAGGGATCGAAACTTTGCTCGTCATATGACCGACCGTCTGATCCGCCAGAACGAGTACCGGTGTTCGATATGTCTCAGCTGTGTTAAATGCGGTGATAGTATAGTCAAACATCTCTTGGGGACTTGCCGGTGCATATGCGACAATTGGATAATCACCATGGCTGCCGTATTGCGCTTGCATGACATCGCCCTGGCCAGGGAGCGTCGGCATGCCAGTCGATGGCCCACCACGCTGGACATTGACGACGACACACGGCGTTTCGGTGATCACGGCGAGGCCGAGGTTTTCGAGCATCAGACTCATGCCGGGGCCGCTCGTCGCGGTCATGCTTTTCGCACCGGCATTGGCGCCACCGACGACGGCCGCCATGCTGGCCAGTTCGTCCTCCATCTGGATGTACTGACCGCCGGCCTCGGGGAGGCGGGCGCTCATCCGTTCGGCAATTTCACTGGCCGGCGTAATCGGATAGCCAGCAAAAAATCGGCAGCCGGCAGCGATAGCGCCCTCAGCACAGGCCACATCGCCGTTAAAAAAGTGGTCACCGGGCAGTGTGCCCTGAGTTGTTGTCGTCGTCGCCATTATTCACCACCCTCCTCGATCGTGAATATCGCAAACTCTGGACAGATCCACGAACACATCCCACAGTCGACACAGGCGTCTTCTCTGCCCTCGGCAACCGTGGGATAACGATAGCCTTTCGCATTGGCTTCGTCACTCTTCGTCAGCACGTCCTTGGGACAGTACTCCCAGCAATAGCTGCATTCCTTGCAGCGTTCAGGGAGTAAATAGATCGTCCCATCAGGGACCATTGCCGCCGCCCGATCAATGGGCTCACGTGGTTTTTCGCGTGCCCGCTCAGTATATCGTTGGAGCCCTTCGTACCGGCCGGCCATGTCGGCCGGCCAGGACTCAGATGTGGTACGTGCCATGGGGAGTAGTTACGTCTCTTGTATATCTTAGCAGTCTGTCGACATGAATGGCCGACAGAAAGACCATTGGTACACCCTGGCGACGGAAACACCAGACGACTCCCGATTCCATCAGGTATGGCATACATAATACCAGGGGCGCCTGTCGGATAGTCCGGATACCCGGTTCATTTGGTGTTTTAAAGGGGAGAAGCTGCGTGCGTGACGACAAACGTTCCGCGTGGACATCATTGTGGCTTGATACCACAGAACAATATCGGGTCGGCCATATTAACACCCAAATGTGCGCGATACGCCTATACGCCCCGCGAACATATCTGAGGAAATGGATGCCCGTATTCGTACTGAGCTGGGTGTCAAATCCACTGAGAAGTGTCCCGTGGCTGCATTCTCCAGCTCGATCGGGGATACGATCAGCGACGTCAGGCGGGCCGCCGTCCCTGACAAGGATGGAAACCTGGTTGAAGAGTTTACTGTCCCGGATGACTGCTCGATCGGTCGGTCCGATGTTGATCAGGTGTTTTCCTCAGAGGCACACACCGTATATCAGTTCACCAGAACGCCAGACTGTGACTGCGTCTGTCGGACAATCGAGGCCCATGGCTGTCCGATTTCAGATATCCACGCCCGCGACGGTATCTTGTATGTCTCTTTTCATGCCCCAGATGTCAAAACAATCCAGTCGATTGTGGCCGCGTTACAGGAAACTTTTCCAGCCGTTCACGTCCGACATCTCACCCGTGGAGACGAACAGACCAAATCAGATCTCGTATTGATTGATCGCGGACAGCTCACCCGGAAGCAGCGGGCAGCGCTTGAGACGGCCCATTCGATGGGGTATTTCGAACACCCAAAGAGTGCGACTGCGGTCGAAGTTGCGTCAACAATTGATATCGCGCCGGCGACCTTTACCGAACACATTGCCGCGGCGCAACGGAAAATTTTCGACAAATTATTGGATTCGTAACTGGGGATCTCACATAGTGAATTGAGATTTGATCCGGTTCGTTATAACCCAGGATTTTGGTTGGTTAAGCGGATTTCGGGTTAAGATTAAAATCCATCATCTACTCTTTAGGCAAATGCCAGAATTGTACCATAGTGAGATCGTAATATGAACTATGCCTGCTCAATAGCCTCCCGGTTTGACAGAGAAATCGTCGCAGGCGAGGTGACGGTTGCCAATCCTGTCTTACTTGCTCATCGGAACGTTTGAGTAGGTCACCACCCGGAAAGACGAAGAATGAACACGGACCACCAGAAGCAGCTACCCGCTCGAACAGCACTTTTGCTTCCACCGACGTGAGTTCATCCCGGTTTGCGCTTCGTGAAACCGACGTGATAATAACAAAATATCCGAATCATGACTTGATGTGTGAAGGGGGCATATGCCTCAAAATCACTTTGCAGAGACTTCGAGAAACACTCGTCAGTAAGTTTGCAGAGTGTACTGACGGCGAGGCAATCGACGATAGCAACCGGCGGCCGACGTGTACCACTGTTATCGGGACAGTGAGCGTTTACATTTCACCG
>SKOF01000218.1 GCA_007120155.1 Thioalkalivibrio sp.
AGATGCATGCGGACGCCGCCCTCAAGGAAGAACTTCGCGAACGCCTGTACCACGGGTGCAAGCTCAAGGGCGAGGCCAATCTGCTGATCATGCCCAACGTCGGCGCCGCCAACATCTCCTTCAACCTGCTCAAGGCCTCCAGTGGCGAAGGCGTGAGCGTCGGCCCGATCCTGCTCGGTGCGGCGCGGCCGGTGCATGTACTCACGGAGACCGCCTCCGTGCGGCGCCTGGTGAACATGACGGCGCTGGCGGTGGTGGAGGCGCAGAAAGAGAGTTGACGATCCGGTGAACCGATCTCTGGTGAGATGCAGGCCCGGACATCGGCGCACGGATGAAGACGACGCGAAGGGCACCACCTGTCCCCTTGCGTGGCGATGTCGTCGATGCACGTCCGCACTCGACGTCCCTTTGCATCTCCCGCAACTTCCGGGCAAACCCGGGGTCAACGGCGTAACGGGCCCGTGCAGCGTCCTGATGCCCCGCCTCATGCACGGAACGGACGACGCCCCCTCGACAGAACACCCGGGTCAACGACCCGCGCCCCTCATGCGTTAGGCTCAAGAGGCCCTCCGACGCCGGAACACAGCGAACCCCGATGAAAAAGCTGGTACTCCCCCTGATCCTGATCGTCGCCGCGGGCGCTGCCCTGTGGTGGTGGACCTCCCCCGGCGATGACCCCGGCCTCTCCTCCGCCCCCGCGGGTCCCGCGGCCATTCAGGGCGCCCGGGACCGGGTCGTGGCGGTGACCGCCGCACCGGTCGAGAACAGGGACATGCGGGATATCGCCCGGTTCACGGGATCCCTGACGGCGGCCAGCCGGGTTGAGATCACCCCCCGCGTAACGGGGCGGCTGGATCGCCTCCATGTGGACATCGGCGACACGGTGCGCCGAGGCGACCTTCTCGCGAGCCTTGAGACCGACATGTTCGAACAGGAGTTGCAGCAGGCCCGTGCGGAACTGGCCGTGGCACGGGCGAGCCTGTCCGAGGCCGAGGCATCCCTGGAAGCGGCACGCCGCGCGCTCACCCGGACCCGTGAGCTGCGGGATCAGCGGGTGGCGTCCCAGTCCGAGCTGGATGCCGCCGAAACCGAGGTCCAGGCCCAGGCCGCGCGGCTGGAACTGGCCCGTTCTCAGATCGCTCAGCGGGAGGCTGCCCTGCAGGGCGCCCAGATCCGATTCTCCTACACGGAGCTGCGGGCGGTCTGGCACGGGGATGATTCCGAGCGCCTTGTGGCGGAGCGCTTCGCCGATGAAGGCAGCATCCTGCAGGCAAACACCCCGCTTCTGGCCCTGGTGGAACCGCACCCGCTGCGGGCGGTCGTGTTCGTCACCGAGCGCGACTATGCGAAATTGCAGCCGGGGCAGACCGTCTCACTCACCACGGAGGCCTACCCGGGGGAACACTTCCACGGGGTCGTTTCGCGGCTCGCACCCGAGTTCCGGGAAACCTCCCGACAGGCCCGGGTGGAGATCCACGTGCCGAACCCGGACCTGCGGTTGCGCCCGGGCATGTTCGTGGAGGCCCGCATCCAGGTCCGTCACGTGGAAAACGCCACAGTGGTTCCGGTGGACGCCCTGGTTGAGCGGGACGGGGCGCCCGGCGTGTTCCGTCTGGAGGATGCGGAGGAAGGCGCGCGGGCCCGGTTCGTGCCCGTGGGCACCGGGATTCGGGACGGCACATGGGTGGAGATCCGCACGCCGGACCTGGAGGGCCGGGTGGTGACGCTCGGGCACCACATGCTCAGTGACGACAGCCGTGTGCAGGTGGTGGACGCCGACGTGATGGATGTTCGGGGCGTCCGCCGATGAACGTGGCGCGGTTTACAGTCCCGCGGCCGGTCTTCACCGTCATGGTCACCCTGATCGTGGTGACCCTCGGACTGATGGCCCTTTCGCGGCTCCCCATCGACCTGCTGCCCGATATCACGTACCCCACCATCACCGTGGCCACCAGCTACGCCAATGCCGGCCCCGAGGAGATGGAGCAGCTGGTGACCCGACCGGTCGAGGAGGCGGTGGCGGCCGTGCCCGGGGTTCAGGAGATCACGTCCACCTCGGCGGAGGGCAGCAGCAATGTGCGAATCTCCTTTGGCTGGGGCGCCAACCTGGACGAGGCCACGAACGACGTGCGCGACCGCCTGGAGCGCATCGTCAACCGCCTTCCCGAGAACGCGGATCGACCCAGGGTACGCAAGTTCGACACCGCCCAGTCGCCGGTCATGCTGCTGGGCGTCTCCGGCCGACTGGATCCCATCGAGATGCGCGAGATCATCGACGACCGCATCCGTCCGCGCCTGGAGCGGGTATCGGGCGTGGCGGTTGTGGATGTCTGGGGCGGTCTGGAACGCGAGATCCGCGTGGAGGCCTTTCCCGAGCGGCTCCAGGCCCTGGGTCTGAGCCTGGAGGACATCCGGACCGCATTGCGCGATGCAAACGTCAACGTGCCTGCAGGCGACATCGCGCAGGGGCGCCTGGACCTCCGGGTACGCACACCGGGAGAGTTCACCAGCCTGGAGGAACTTCGCGGCACGGTGGTGGCGGTGCGCGAGGGCGCGCCCATTACCCTGCACCAGGTGGCCCAGGTGCGCGATACCCATCAGCGCATCACGCGCATCATCCGCATCGACGGCGAACCGGGCGTGCGTCTGGCCGTGCGCAAGCAGTCCGACGCCAATACCGTGGAGGTGGCGCGCGCCGTGCAGCGGGAGGTGTACCGCCTGAACGCGGATTTTCCCCAGCTCGGCATCACCGTGCCCATCAATAATGCGCGTTATATCGAACGTTCCATCGAGAACGTGAGCCGCTCCATCCTGTACGGCGGCAGTCTGGCGGTTCTGGTGCTGCTGTTTTTCCT
>SKOF01000578.1 GCA_007120155.1 Thioalkalivibrio sp.
GAAGGAAAAGGGCGGGTACCGCCTTGTCGCGCCAATCCTGTCTGTCTCCGGATCCGGACATCGTGATCCTGTTTGCAGATTTCACCGATGATTTTTTGGGGGTATTGGGGATGGTCATTCTGGTTTTGCTAGGGTGTTGCCCCAAACCCCGGCTCAATTCGTCAGGGAGGTGCCGTGTCTGTTCTCAATCGTGTATTGATCCATTCTATCAGTTCCCTGTGCACGATCCTGCTGCTGGCCGTGCCGGCGCAGGGCGATGACTGGGGCGATGAAGCGGGCTGGAGCGGCTTTGCCGAGCTGGGTGCGGTGAGGACCACCGGCAATACCGAGTCCGAGAGCATCAATGCCAGATCCCGGGTCCGCTTTGAAGAGGAGATCTGGCGTCATACCCTGCAATTCGAGGCCCTGAGGCGTTCCGAGGACAGCGAATCCACGGCGACCCGCTATGTGGGCAACTTCAAGAGTGACTGGAAGTTCCGGCCCAGGGCTTACCTCTTCGGTGCCGTTCGCTACGAAAGGGACCGGTTCAGCGGCTATGACTACCAGGCATCCACCTCCGTGGGTTACGGGCACCGGGTGATCGAATCGAACCGGACGCGCCTGGACATGGAGGCCGGTGTCGGTTACCGGCAGAACCGACTGGAGGATGGCGAGCGCGATGACCACGCCATCCTGCGCGGCGCCCTGTATCTGGAGCGCCGGCTCGGCGACAACGCCTACTTCGGCCAGGACCTGCTTGTCCAGAGCAATGACAACACCGAGGTGGAGTCGGTGACCTCGCTGACCGCCAATATCATCGACCAGTTGGCCATGCGCCTGTCCCTGACCGCCAGGCACAATACCGAGGTGCCCGAGGGCCGGGAGAAGACCGATACCATCACGTCGGTCAGCCTGGTTTACAATTTCTGGTGATCCCGGGGGCCCTGGTGCCCCGGGCAATCCGACCCCCGGAGCCCCCATGCCCTACTATCAGCGCCATCTCTTCTTCTGCACCAACTGCCGCGAGGACGGCAACTGCTGCGCCAACTATGGTGCCAGCGAGATGCGCGACTACGCCAAACGCCGATCCAAGGAGCTGGGTATTGCCGGCAAGGGTGGGGTTCGTGTCAACATCGCGGGCTGCCTGGACCGGTGCAATGAGGGCCCGGTGGCGGTCGTCTATCCCGAGGGCGTCTGGTACACCTACGTGGACGAGAAAGACGTGGAGGAGATCGTCCAGGAACACCTGGTCCACGGCCGGGTGGTGGATCGTCTTAGGATCTGAAGATTGTCAGTTGTCCGTTGTGGGTGGCGGCTCTGGCTCTTGACTACGGACAACTGACCACTGACCACTGACAACGAACGAATCCCTCTTGGCCTTGTCTGTGAATGCAGAGGGGCGAGAAGGCGCCCTCAGGGCCCCCGAAACCGCCCGCATCCCCTGTCTGCCGACCGTTTGTCGGGTGGGGCCCGGAATCTCCGTTTTGTGACCGAGTTCCACTTGACATCAATAATCTTATATTAGAAACTAACTACATACTGAATTCCGGCCCCCCTTCGGGATTCAGTGGACTCCTCCATCCTCCTTTGGTGGTTATTAGCGCGGCCCAGGCCGCGCTTTTTTTTGGCCGGCCGGCGAGGGTGGAGGCCCGATACGGGGCGGGGCCGGCGCCGGCGCGTGTCCTGGCTCTTGTATCTTGCACCCGGCGCCCTTATCATTCCGCCCTTTCCCGAACGAGTAGTACCTCTGGAGCATGGCATGAAGACCTTTAGCGCCAAGCCTGCCGAAGTCCGACGTGACTGGTACCTGGTGGATGCCTCGGGCAAGACCCTGGGCCGTCTGGCCACCGAGGTGGCCCACCGACTGCGCGGCAAGCACAAGCCCGAATACACCCCCCATGTGGATACCGGCGACTACATTGTGGTGATCAACGCCGACAAGGTGCGGGTGACCGGCAGGAAGGCGCAGGACAAGATGTACTACCGCCACACCGGTTACATCGGCCACATGAAGTCCATGAACTTCAGTCAGCTCATGGAACGCGCCCCTGAACGGGCCATCGAGTTCGCGGTCAAGGGCATGCTGCCCAAGAACCCCCTGGGCCGGGCCATGTTCAAGAAGCTCAAGGTCTATGCGGGCGCCGAGCACCGGCACGCCGCGCAGCAGCCCCGGGCACTGGAAATCTGACAATCCCGCGCGGCATAAGCCCCCGCGCTCAGCCAAGCACAGATCGGCAGGACACTATGGCAACGACACAGAATTATGGAACCGGACGCCGCAAGACCGCCTCCGCCCGCGTCTTCCTCCGCCCGGGCAAGGGCGAGATCGTCGTCAACGGCAAGCCGCTGGACGCCTACTTCGGCCGCCAGACCTCCCGCATGGTGGTGCGGCAGCCCCTGGACGTGGCCGAGGCGGGTGACCGTTTCGACATCTTTGCCACCACTGAAGGCGGCGGCGCCAACGGCCAGGCCGGCGCCATCCGCCTGGGTATCGCCCGCGCGCTCGTCGACTACGACGAAACCCTGCGCGGCTCGCTGCGCGGCGCGGGTCTGCTGACCCGGGACGCCCGCGCCGTTGAGCGCAAGAAGGTCGGTCTGCGCAAGGCGCGCCGGGCCACGCAGTACAGCAAGCGCTAAAAGCGCTGGTGCGCTTTTAGCGCAGTGGCAAGTTGCAAGTCTCAAGGAGGAGACTGCATGGAGGCAAGATCGTACGAGACACTGGATGTCTGGAAGCGGGCTTGCGCGCTCTCTGTCGCATTGTTTCAGGGCACACGATCGTGCAGCGATCATGTGTTTCGTGATCAGGTCACCCGTTCCGGGTTGTCCGTCCCGTCGAACATCGCTGAAGGCTACGAAAGAGACTCCCCACGGGAAAGGGTCCAGTTTCTGAAAGTTGCCAAGGGTTCGTGTGGCGAACTCAGGACTCAGCTCATGATCGGCATGCGGGCCGGCCTGTTGCCGGAATCAACGGGTAAGGCTCACTTGAAGGAAACGGCCGAATTGTCCAAAATGCTGCACGGGTTGCTGGAGTATTGTCGCCAGCGCACCTAGCCACTTGAGACTTGCCACTTGCCACTGCCTTTATTGGGGGATCGTCTAGCGGTAGGACTACGGACTCTGACTCCGTCAACCCAGGTTCGAATCCTGGTCCCCCAGCCAAATAAAGAGGGCCCGCCACAAGCGGGCCCTCTTTATTTGGCTTGAAGGTACGGCATGAGAACCTGCCGGGGCCCGGTTTGACCGATTCGCCGGGAGCCCGAAGGGAGAGGCCCATGGACGGGCTGAACAATCCTGGTTCCCCGGCCAGTTGCACCGAGGGCCCCGCGATGCTCGACCCTCTTTTTCGTTGACCCGGCACCGCGGTGGGGATTCCGTGGCTGTCGGGCAATGACGCCCTTGTACACCTCCCGCAACGGTCGCGGAATCCACCCTGTATCCGTGCAGCGACATACTTAAAGTGAACTCTGAGCATATGCCGCTAATGGGCCATAACTACTCAAAAGTCAGGGGTATTCGATAATGTAGCAAAAAAACAACAGATGGCCATCCATTTGTCGTTTTTTTGCGAATTTGCTCTTGCAAACCCGGGCGTCAACGCGTATAAAAACCGGGTCATTGTAATAATGACCCACAGACTTGTGTGAATTGACTCAACTCCTGGGAGAGTGAACCAAATGAACATGAAAAAGACTCTGATCGCCGCCGGCGTGGCCGCCGCCATGGCTGTGCCCGTGGCCGCCACCGCCGACGTGTCCCTGACCGCCCAGCTGCAGGCGGAGGTCATCAACCTGTCCGGTGACGGCCGCGCCAACGGCAACGGCATGTACATCGGTGACGCCATGTCCGGCGGTACCATCAATTCCGGCAACTTCAGCCGCATGGATTTCCGCGCCAGCCACGACCTCGGCAACGGCCTGACCGCCCTGGGCCACATCGCGGTGAACATGAACTTGAACCAGGGTGTCTTCAACAATGCCGCCCGTGACATGACCGTCGGTCTGCGCGGCGACTTCGGCACCGTGCGCGTCGGCCGTCTGATCGGCGCCTACTTCACCTCCAACAAGGATCCCTTCCACGGCACCTTCATGCAGGCCCGCGGCAACGGCGGCATGATCGGCGGCTTCGGCGGTCTGGGCAACGGCGCCTACCTCAACAGCGCCGTTGACTACCGCGGCAACTTCGGCCCCGTGGCCCTGGCCGGCACCATGGCCCTGGACGAGACCCCGGGAAGCGGCTCCAGCACCAACGGTGACCACGCCTACGCCCTGCGCGTGAACTTCAACATCGATCCTGTGGAAGTGTGGGTCGCCTACACCAACGCCGACGAATACGGTGAACTGGCCCAGACCGCCACCAACGACTACGAGGCCATCAAGGTGGGCGCGGAGTGGAAGTCCGGCCCCATCGGCCTGATGGCCCAGTACGAGAACATCACCCATGAAGATGCCGCCACCGGCGTCGACACCAACAATGCCGGTGACTACTACATGGTGGCCGGTACCTACAGCATGGGTGCCAACACCTTCATGGCCGGCTACGGCGAGTTCAGCGCCGAGAACGACGTTGATCAGCGCTGGATCGCCTTGGGCGCACGTCACGCCTTCACCCGCCAGGTCTCCGTACACGCCGGTGTGCGTCAGACCCAGTACAACGACAACGACGACAAGGAAACCGCCGTCGGTGCCGGTATGCGCGTGGTGTTCTGATCGAAGCCTTTCACAGGTGGATCGAGACGGGGCCCTTCTGGGCCCCGTTTTTTTTGCCCGGTCACGATCGTGACAAATGGGGTCAGACTCGAATTTCCGGAAGCATTGGTTTCGATCTGTCTGCCCGCTATCCTTAGCCAGGATTTTCCACGGAGGGAGAAGCCATGGCCCGTCAGAAGCGTTACTTCGTCCCTGATCAGCCGCAGCACGTCATTCAGCGGGGCAACAATCGCGAGCCAACTTTTGCCGCGGAACGGGACTACCGGTTCTATCTTGAATGTCTGGCCGAGGCAGCGCAGCGCTATGGTGTTGCGGTTCATGCCTATGTGCTCATGACCAATCATGTACACCTTCTTGCGACACCTGAGACCCAAACGAGCCTGCCCAAGACGATGCAGTCGGTGGGGCGACGGTATGTGCAGTACTTCAACTTCGCCTACGCGCGCACAGGTACGCTCTGGGAGGGACGATACCGCGCGACGGTGATCGATACGGATCGCTATCTCTTGACCTGTATGCGCTATATCGAGCTTAATCCGGTGCGCGCTGGCATGGTGGGTCATCCGGGCGACTATCCGTGGTCGAGCTACCGTCACAACGCGCAAGGCGAGCCCGATCTGTTGGTGAACAGTCACGAACTTTTCCGTCGGCTGGGCGCCGACGCAGTGGAACGCCGTGCGGCCTACCGCGGACTGTTCCGCAGTCAGCTTAGCGAGACGGACGTTCAGGTAATCAGGGAAGCCACCAACTGCGGTTGGGCACTGGGTAACGATCGATTCAGGGCAAGGATCGAGGCATTGTCGATGCGTCGGGCGGCGCCACGTCCAAGAGGGCGTCCTGCGAAGGCAGGTTAAATCGAGTCTGACCCCAATTTCCTTAGGTCTTGCCTTTCCTCTCCAGCCCGTCGATAATGCAATGCACGCATTTCTTGCATTGCATGTGGTGAGTCCCATGAGTCAACTGGCTGTCCGCCTGCCGGACGATCTGAGCGAGCGGCTGGAGAATCTTGCCGCGAAGACGCACCGGAGCAAGGCCTTCTACGTCAAGGAGGCGCTGCGGTCCGCGCTCGACGATCTTGAGGACATCTATCTGGCCGACGCCCGCATGGAGGACCTGAAGGCCGGGCGCAGCCGAACCCACTCATTGGACGAGGTGGCACGGGACCTTGGTTTGGAAGATTGAGTTCGAAAGCGCAGCGCGCAAGGAACTGGCCGACCTGGATGGTGCCGTGGCCGGGCGAATCCTCCGCTTCCTCCGGGATCGCGTCGCGCCCTCCGGCAACCCGCGTGCACTTGGCAAGCCGCTGAAGGGGCATCTTCGGGACTACTGGCGCTATCGCGTCGGCGACTGGCGGCTGGTCTGCCACATCGATGATGAGACCGTGCGAGTCCTTGTTGTTCGCATCTCCCATCGCAAGGACGCATACAGGTAAGGCGTCCGTATCGTGGATCCTCCGTTCCCGGACTGGCCCGGATACTTCACCAAGGCGGCCGGCGGCTTTGTGTAATCTTTTGAATGAAGGTCATAAATCAGCATATCTGGTCATCAAGCTGCGGTGACATTCTGTACATCGCCGCCGGCCTATCGCGATGCCTGCGGTCTCTCGGCCTGTCTCGCTTGCTCGTAGGCCGGATAAGGCGCAGCCGCATCCGGCACGCCATCGGCAAGGGCTGGCGGATGCGCTTCGCTTATCCGCCCTACGAGGCTACGCTTCTCCTTCCAGAGACGGCGCGAGTCGCTGGTTATCTCCTGTGGGCCTCCGGCACACCGGCTTCTCCGCTACCACGGTCAACCCCTTCCCCTGGCTTGGGAGCGTCTGCCCCATCCCTTCCGTCATCAGGCAGGGCCCGTGCCCCTGTGGATGAATAGAGGCCCATGGCGGGCCTTGCAGGCCGCTACCCGGCCATGTCCTTGCGCAGCCTGGGGTCGAATACGCCGGGTGGGGGCGCGATGGTATGATATCGCGCTGTTTTTCCTGCCCGCAGGTACGCCTGCAGGGAATATCCGACGACCCCGGAGGCCCCTTTCCCGATGCCCGATACCGCGCCCATCTCTGTCCAGGCGAGCCAGCGCATTCGCGAGATCCCCTACAACTACACCTCGTTCTCCGACCGGGAGATCGTGATCCGGTTTCTGGGGGAAGCCATGTGGGAGGTGTTGAACGAGCTGCGGGGGGAACGGCGCACGGGGGTGTCGGCGCGCATGCTCTTCGAGGTGCTCGGCGACATGTGGGTGGTGACCCGCAACCCCTACATCCAGGACGACCTGCTGGACAACCGTAAACGCCTCACTGCGCTCATCGGGGCCATGGATCACCGGCTGGACCAGATCGTGGCCCGGGCGGACGGCAACGAGAAGGCCCTGGAACTGGCCGGTCGTGCCCGGGAGGCGGTACGCCGCTTCGAGGACTGGTTTCCGGAACACAAGGCCCTGCGCCGACGGACGCTGCGAACGCTCTCTCGCCACACCCGCAGGGACAACATCCATTTCGACGGGCTTGCCCGGGTCTCCCACGTGACCGACGCCACCGACTGGCGTGTGGAACTCCCCTTCGTGGTGATCACGCCGGACTCCGAGGCGGAGATGGCGGGCGTGGTGGATGCCTGCATCCGGCTGGGGCTCACGGTGATCCCGCGGGGCGGCGGCACCGGATACACGGGCGCCGCGGTGCCCCTGGACGCCCGCAGCGCGGTCATCAACACCGAGAAGCTGGAAGGGCTGGGCGCGGTGGAGATGCGTCGCATTCCGGGCGTGGCGGAACCGGTGCCCACGGTGCGTGCCGAGGCGGGCGTGGTGACCCGGCGTGTCGCGGATCTCGCCGGGCGCGAGGGCTTTGCCTTTGCCGTGGACCCCACCTCCCAGGACGCGTCCACCATCGGCGGCAATATCGCCATGAATGCGGGTGGCAAGAAGGCGGTGCTGTGGGGCACCACCATCGACAATCTGGTGTCCTGGCGCATGGTGACGCCGGATGCCGGGTGGCTGGAGGTGGAGCGCATCGGTCACAATCTGGGCAAGATCCATGATCAGGAGACCGTGCGTTTCCGGATCACGCGCTTCCGGGCGGACGGGGCGACCCCCGCGGGTGAGCCGGAGGAGATTTCCTGCCCGGGCAGCACTTTTCGCAAGCTGGGCCTGGGCAAGGACGTGACGGACAAGCATCTGGGCGGCCTGCCTGGCATTCAGAAGGAGGGCTGCGACGGGCTGATCACATCCGCCGTGTTCGTCCTGCACCGCATGCCGCGCCACGTGCGTACCGTCTGCCTGGAATTCTACGGTCACGACCTGCACGAGGCCGTGCCCGCCATCGTGGAGATCAAGGACCGCCTGGACGCGGATCCCCGGGTGAAGCTCTCGGGGCTGGAACATCTGGACGAGCGTTATGTGCGCGCCGTGCGCTATACGCCCAAGGGGGCCCGGGGCGAGCGGCCCAAGATGGTGCTGCTGGCGGACATCTCCTCCGACGACGAGGACGCGGTTGGCCGGGCGGCCTCCGAAGTCGTGCGCCTGGCCAACGCGCGCAACGGCGAGGGGTTCGTCGCCGTGAGTCCCGAGGCGCGCAAGCGCTTCTGGTCCGAGCGTGCCCGCACCGCGGCCATTGCCGCCCACACCAATGCCTTCAAGATCAACGAGGACGTGGTGATCCCCCTCGGCCGGCTGGCCGAGTACAGCGAGGGCATCGAGCGCATCAACATCGTGCAGTCCATGAACAACAAGCTGCGCATGGTGGCGGAGACGCTGGAATGCCTGAAAGGGGATCACCCGGAGCTGCGCCAGTTGCTGGCCATCGAGAACGAGGAGGCCCGGCGATGGTTCGAGGGCAAGCGCCGCGCGGCCACCCGGCATCTGGAAGGGGTGCAGGCCCGCTGGAAGCTGATCCTGGGCAACCTGGACGCGGATGCGGTGTCGCAGGATGCCTTGCTGGATGACCGGGCCCGCGACCACCTGCGCCCGGGTGACCGGCTCATCGACCTGCTGTTGCGCCGCAGCCTGCGCATCTCCTACAAGCGCGAGGTGCGCCGGCCGCTGTGGGACCTCTTCGACGGCCTGGAACTGGAGCCGGTGCGCAAGCGCCTGGATGCCATCCACGACCGGGTGCTCACCAGCCGGCTGTTCGTGGCCCTGCACATGCACGCGGGCGACGGCAACGTGCACACCAACATTCCGGTCAACTCCAACGACTACGCCATGATGCACGAGGCGGAACGCATCGTGGATCAGGTGATGGACCTGGCCCGGCGCCTGGGCGGGGTGATCTCCGGTGAGCACGGCATCGGCATCACCAAGATGCAATACCTGGAACCCGGCCAGGTGGAGGCCTTCGCCGGGTACAAGCAGCGCGTCGACCCTCAGGGGCATTTCAACAAGGGCAAGCTGATGCCCGGCTCGGGTCTCGCCAACGCCTATACCCCCAGCCTCAGGCTGCTGCAGCAGGAGGCGCTGATCCTGGAGCAGAGCGAGCTGGGCGCGCTCAACGAGGACATCAAGGACTGCCTGCGCTGCGGCAAGTGCAAGCCGGTATGCAACACCCACGTCCCCCGGGCCAATCTGCTCTATTCGCCGCGCAACAAGATTCTTGCCTCCGGACTGATCATCGAGGCCTTTCTCTACGAGGAGCAGACCCGGCGGGGGCTTTCGCTGCGGCACTTCGACGAGATGAACGACGTGGCGGACCACTGCACGATCTGTCACAAGTGCGCGCCGCCCTGTCCGGTGAACATCGATTTTGGCGACGTGACCATCCGCATGCGCAGCATCCTTAAGGAACGCGGCCAGCGGCGGGTCAAGCTTGTCACCAGGGCGTCCATGGCCTTTCTGAACATCAAGGACCCGGTCACGATCAAACTCATGCGCAGGGGCATGGTGCAGTGGGGCTACGCGGCACAGCGCCTGGGCCACGGCCTGTTCCGGCGCCTCGGGCTGCTGGGCGGCAGCCAGCGGCCCGCCGCCACCGCGAGCCGGGCATCGCTGCCGGCTCAGGTGGTTCAGTTCGTGAAAAAGCCCATGCCCGCGGGCCTGCCGGCACGCACCACCCGCGCCATGCTGGGGCTGGAGGACGCGGGTCTCGTGCCGGTGATCCGGGATCCCGCGAAGGCGGGGGAGCAGGGCGACGCGGTGTTCTACTTTCCCGGCTGCGGTTCCGAGCGCCTGTTCAGCCAGGTGGGTCTCGCCACCATTGCCATGCTCTATGACGTCGGCGCCCAGACCGTTCTGCCGCCGGGGTACCTGTGCTGCGGCTATCCCCAGACCTCGGCGGGGGACGTGGACAAGGGCAGGGCGATCACCACCGAGAACCGCGTGCTGTTTCACCGGGTGGCCAACACACTCAACTACCTGGATATCCGCACCGTGATCGTCTCCTGCGGCACCTGCATGGATCAGCTGCTCAAGTACGAGTTCGAGCGCATATTTCCCGGGTGCCGGCTGCTGGACATCCACGAGTACCTGATGGAGAAGGGCCTGAGCCTGGAGGGGGTGAAAGGGGTGCAATACCTCTACCATGACCCCTGCCATTCACCCATGAAGACCCATGCCCCGGTGCAGGTGGCCAGCCGGCTCATGGGCCAGGAGGTGCGGATCTCCGATCGCTGCTGCGGCGAGGCGGGGACCTTCGCCGTCAGCCGTCCGGATATCGCCACCCAGGTGCGCTTCCGCAAGGAAGAGGAACTGCGCGCCGGCATCCGTGAACTCACCGGCCGGGATCAGGCCGAGCAGGGAGACGTGAAGATGCTCACCTCGTGCCCGGCCTGCCAGCAGGGCCTTTCACGCTACCGGGAGGATACGGGGCTGGAGACCGATTACATCGTCGTCGAGATGGCCAACCGGATGCTGGGCGAGGGTTGGCAGGAGCGCTTCATCGAGCGGGCCCGGAGCGGCGGCATCGAGAAGGTGCTGTTGTAGAGTCTGGAGGGAGGGGTGAGGCGCTAGGCGTGAAACCCCCCCCTCCCTGGCCCTCCCCCATGAGGGGGAGGGAATGATCTGTCGGCACTTGCATCCCTCGGCACGGTAATTATGCTCCTCGCCTAACGCCTAACGCCTAACGCCTAACGACTAACGCCTAACGCCTAACGCCTAACGCCTAACGCCTAACGCCTAACGCCTAACGCCTAACGCCTAACGCCTA
>SKOF01000098.1 GCA_007120155.1 Thioalkalivibrio sp.
AGTACCAGCCGAATCCCACGTTCGTACGCGCACTGGACCTGATCCTGATCCTGCACGCGGATCACGAACAGAACGCCTCCACCTCCACGGTGCGCCTGTCCGGAAGCTCCGAGGCCAACCCCTTCGCGGCGGTGTCCGCCGGCATCGCCTCCCTGTGGGGGCCGCTGCATGGTGGCGCCAACGAGAAGGTGATCCACATGCTGGACGAGATCACAGAGAACGGCGGGGGCGTGGATCATTACGTGAAACGCGCCAAGGACAAGGACGACCCCTTCCGCCTCATGGGTTTCGGCCACCGGGTCTACAAGAACTACGACCCCCGGGCCAGGATCATCCGCGCCATGTGCCACGAACTGCTGGCGGAACTGGGAGCCGAGAATCAGCCCCAGTTCGAGGTGGCCCTGGAACTGGAGCGCATCGCCACCGAGGACGACTACTTCATCGAGCGCAAGCTCTACCCCAACGTGGATTTCTATTCCGGCCTGATCCTTCGGGCCATGGGCATTCCCCTGAACATGTTCACCGTGATCTTCGCTCTGGCCCGCACCGTGGGCTGGATCTCCCATTGGGACGAGATGATGAGGGATCCGGAATCCCGCATCGGACGCCCGCGTCAGCTGTACACGGGAAGCCAGCCCCGCAAGTACGTGCCCATTGAACAACGCTGATCCGGCCTGTATATTAGAGTTTTCTAATAGTTATCACGAGGCTCGAAAACTAATGACCATCGATCGTTTCGTCATGGCGTTTGCCGGCACGGTGATCCTCATCAGCCTGCTGCTGGGCTACTACCAAACCCCCTACTGGCTCTGGCTCACCGCCTTCGTGGGCTTCAACCTGCTGCAGTCCGCCTTCACGGGCTTCTGCCCGCTGGCTATCATCCTCAAGAAGTTCGGCGTCACCCCCGGCCAGGCCTTCGGCTGATCCGGCCGGGACGCCGGCACACCCGTCCGGGCCGGGTCCTCCCGGCCCGGCTCATTGTGACGCCCGGAGGAGTTCCCATGCAGAAAGACGCCCCCTACCGCATCCACGCCCTGGAACTGGGCCCCATGGAAAACTTCGTCTACCTCATCGAGGACCGGGCATCGGGCACCGCCGCCGTGGTGGATCCGGCCTGGGATGTGCCGCAGATCAATGCCCTCGCCGAGCGGCTCGGGGTGCGCATCACCGATATCCTGCTCACCCACAGCCATCACGATCACATCAACGGCATCGGCGAGGTCATGGAGGCGCACGACGCCCGCATTCACCTGCTCAAGCCCGAAGCCCGGTTCTGGGGTCAGCAACTGGCGCGTCCCGAACTGCATCACGGCGGCGATCACATTCAGCTGGGCGAGACGGCCATCGAGGTCCTGCACACGCCCGGGCACACCCCGGGATCGGCCTGCTACCGCTTGAACAACGACCTGATCACCGGCGACACCCTGTTCGTGTTCGGCTGCGGGCGCTGCGACCTCAAGGGTGGCGATCCGGAGGAGATGTTCCAGACGCTCAAGCGCATGCGCGAGGGCCTTCCCGCGGACATGGTCATCCACCCGGGCCACAATTACGCCGAGAAACCCACCTCCACCCTGGCCGAACAGATCGAGGGCAACCCCTTCATGTGCTTCCGGGAGGTGGACCGGTTCATCCATTACCGGATGATCGAACACGATCGCATCCGCGATACCCCCTATCGCCCGGAGCCCTGCGATCACGGGCACTGAAGGACGGCGCCCCGGTCACTCGTCGCCAATAACCGCTTGCCTGTCGGATTGCGCCGGGCCGCCAACGGGCTCCCCGCCGCGACGCTGGCATACTGGGCTGTCAGGAGCATAACCGGACCCAGCGGGGACCCAGGCCTCAGCCCGGGAGTGAGGATCCCGGCTAACGCAATGCTCCGGAGGACACCGATGCCAGAACACCAGCAGGGACCCGGGCCATCAGGCAACCTCGGCGACCCGGTGCGCCGTCCGGGGATCGGCTGCCTCGGGGCTACGCTCCTCGGCTTCCTCCTGCTGCTCGCCGCCCCGGCATCGGCGGAACAGTCCGACAACGGCGGGCCCCTTCGATTCGGCCTGCTGCCTTTCGCAAGCCCCGTGTCACTCTTCCAGCGCTTTGCCCCTTTGAGGGATTACCTCGCAGACCGTGTGGGCACATCGTTCGAACTGGAGAGCGCACGCAGTTTCGCCGTGCATGTACAAAGAATCGAGACTGGAGAATATGACCTGGTGCTGACGGCGCCGCACTTCGTGCTGATCGCCCTCGACTCGGGCCACTATCACCTCATCGCCAACCACCGGAGCGACCTGTCCGCCGCCTTCGTGGTGGCGCGCGACGACCGGGCGCTGACCCTGCATGATCTGGCAGACCGGAGGATCGCCACACCGCCGCCGGAAGCCCTGATCACCATGGTGGGAAAGGAGTACCTTCTCGAGTATCTGGGCCCTTCCGACCGCCCGCCCACGTTCATCCCCTATCCCTCCCACAACGCCGCCATCCACGCGGTGACCAGCGGACTCGCGGGCGCCGCCATCGCCTCCATCAACGCGGCACGCCACGAGATCAACCAGGATGTCGCGGTACGCATCCTGGAAGAATCCGATCGATTCCCGGGCGTCGGCGTGCTGGCGCACCGCCGGCTCACCGAGCGGTTGCGGGACGAAATCGCGGAGGTACTCATCACCATGGGCAACCGGATGGATGGCAGCGATGTGCTCCGACAGATGGACTACGCGGGCTATCAATCCGCCTCTGTGCAAACCTACGAGCAATTCCGGCCTATTCTTCCGGAAACCCGCCGTCACCTGGAAACACGACCGGACACGCCCTGAACCATGCGCCTTCGTTTCGCACTGCAGCTCATCCTGGGC